>CAMEON010000021.1 GCA_945929845.1 uncultured Clostridia bacterium
GGCGACCACCGAGATCTACACTCTTTCCCTACACGACGCTCTTCCGATCTCGGGGGCGAGGTATGGCTGGTGCCCCGCACCGACAGAACCTTCCGGGTGCGCTTCGGCGGCCATGTCCGGGAGGAGTGGCGGGACGGCCACTGCCAGATCTCCTATGAGGATGCCGAGGAGGTGGAGGCTGTCCCCTACGATATGATGATCTCCGGGGCGGATTCCGAGGGCGTGGATCGCCTGCGCCTGTGGCGTGCCCGGGACATTCAGAACTTCAACATGGGCCTGTTCACCCAGGGGCAGTACGCCCGGGCCATGGAGGAGTCCACCAACGCCGAGACCATTTCCAAGGTGCTGTACCCGTCGGACAACCACACCGAGGGCAAGCTGTTGCGGCTGACCCAGCAGTACTTCCTGTGCTCCGCCTCCTGTCAGAGCATCATCCGGGATCACATGGCCGTGTACGGCACCCTGGATAACCTGCCCGACAAGGTGGCCATCCACCTCAACGATACCCATCCCACCCTGGTCATCCCGGAACTGATGCGGATACTCATTGATGAGTACTTCTACCCCTGGGATACCGCCTGGAGCATGGTCACGGCCATCTGCTCCTATACCAACCATACCGTCATGCCGGAGGCACTGGAATCCTGGAACGAGGATCTGTTCCGCCTGAAGCTGCCCCGCATGTACTCCATCATCAAGGAGATCAACGAGCGGTTCTGTCGGGAGGCATGGAACGCCTTCCCCGGCAACTGGCAGCGCATTTCCCACATGAGCGTGGTCAGCTACGGGCAGGTGCGGATGGCCAACCTGGCCGTCATCGGCTCCCATTCCGTCAACGGCGTGTCCAAGCTCCACTCCAACATCCTGAAGGAGAGCGTGTTCAAGGACTTTTACCGCATGTACCCCGACCGTTTTGACAATGTGACCAACGGTATTGCCCATCGCCGCTGGCTGTGCTACTCCAATCCGGAGCTGGCCGCCCTTCTGGACGAGTGCATCGGCACCGGATACCGCCACAATCCGGAGGAGCTGGCGGACTTTGCCAAGTATGCGGACGACGAGGAGGTGCTCTCCCGGGTGCGCCGCATCAAGCACGACAACAAGGTGGCCTTTGCAAACCGCCTGTACCGTCGTACCGGTCAGCGGATAGACACCCACTCCATTTACGATGTGCAGATCAAGCGGCTCCATGAGTACAAGCGGCAGTTGCTCAATGCCCTGAATATCATCGGGCTGTACCTGGAGCTGAAGGATAACCCGGACAGGGATGTCCAGCCCCAGACCTTCATCTTCGGTGCCAAGGCGGCTCCCGGCTACCAGATGGCCAAGCGGATCATTCAACTGCTCTGCATGTTGAGCAAGGAGATCAGCAGTCAGCCCCGGATCCGGGAGAAGCTGAATGTGATCTTCTTAGAGAACTACGATGTCAGCACCGCCGAGGCACTGGTGCCCTCCGCCAACATTTCCGAGCAGATCTCTCTGGCCGGGAAGGAGGCCAGCGGCACCGGCTGTATGAAGCTGATGATGAACGGTGCCATGACCATCGGCACCATGGACGGAGCCAATGTGGAGATGCTGGAGGCTGTGGGCGAGGACAATATGTTCATCTTCGGCCTGAACAGTGCGGAGGTGGATGAGCTGTGGCTCCGGGGCTACCACTCCTCTGACTACTACACCAATAATGAGCGGCTGTACTGGATCATCAATGCTCTGACCGTGGGCTTTGGCGGGGAGTCCTTCTCGGACATCGCCGGGTACCTGCAAGGCGGCCATGGCATCGCCGACCCGTATATGTGCCTGGCGGACTTTGAGTCCTACCGGCTGACCCATGAGAAGGCGGTCAAAATGTATGCGGATCATCGCAACTGGGCGCGGATGTCCCTTTTGAACACCGCCGCCTCCGGGTACTTCGCCGCTGACCGCAGTATCCGGGAGTACGCCGACCGCATCTGGAAGATCAAGCCGGTTCACTGACCACAGGCGCAGGACGGAACAAAGAAACATGTGACCGTAAAGGGAGATTATGTTGCCCAGATTACCGTTTTCCCCCGGGAGGGGGGACAGAGAGACTGTACGATTTGAAAAGTGGGGCACCGGGGAGAGGGGCAGGGAAGACCTGTCCCGCCTGGGTGCTTTTCCCTGTGGGCAGGTGCTGACGCTCCGTGTGACCTGCCTGCGGAGGCTGGGCGTGTCGGCGGTGGTGCTCCGCCTCTGCCGGGACGGGGAGGCCGAGGCGGACACGCCTTTTGCCTACATATCCTCGGATTTTGTGTCCGGGCAGGACAGGTATGAGCTGACCCTGGACACCGCCGCTCTGTGCGGGGCGGACGGGGCCGGGCTGTTCTACTACCGACTGCTGTTGGTGCGGGACGGGGACACCCTGTTTACCGACAGCGTGAACAATGTGGACTTTGAGTTGGTGCCCCAGGGGGGAGCGCCCTTCCGCCTGCTGGTGTACAGTACCGATAGCCCGGTGCCGGCTTGGTTCGGCGAGGGTGTCATGTACCATGTGTTCGTAGATCGCTTCTGCCGGGGGGCGGGGCCGGTATCCTACCCCACCGGGGAGCGGGGTGCCGTGCTTGACCCAGACTGGGATCATGGGATCCCCCAGTATGCCAGCCGGCCCGGCGGGGAATTGTCCAACAATGTGTTCTTCGGGGGCAACCTGTGGGGCGTGACCGAGAAGCTGGACTACCTTGCGTCCCTGGGGGTCAGGGTCATCTATCTCAGCCCCCTGTTCCGGGCCTACTCCAACCACAAGTACGACACCGGAGATTACCTGGCCGTGGATCCGGGCTTTGGCGGCGAGGCCGCTCTGGATGACCTGTTGGCGAAGGCCGGAGCCCGGGGTATGCGGGTGATCCTGGACGGGGTGTTCAATCACACCGGGGACGACAGCCTGTACTTCAACAAGTATGGCACCTACCCCACGAAAGGGGCGGCGCAGTCTCAGGATTCGCCGTACAGGGACTGGTATACCTTCCAGAGCTGGCCGGATCAGTACGATGCCTGGTGGGGGATCCCCATCCTGCCCAAGCTCAACCATCGGGATCCCGCCTGCCGGGCGTTCTTCACCGGGCCGGACGGGGTATGCGCCCGCTATGTCAGGCGGGGAATCAGCGGCTGGCGGCTGGATGTGGCGGATGAGCTGTCCGACGATTTTCTGGATGAGTTGCGGGTGTCCGTGCGGGCGGCCAGTATGCAGTCGCCAAGCCCCGCTTCGGACGACAGCCCGGCCCCGGGCGAAAGCCCGGCTGTGATCATCGGCGAGGTGTGGGAGAACGCCGCCGACAAGGTGGCTTACGGCAAACGCCGCCGCTACCTGCAAGGCAGGCAGTTGGACAGCGTTATGAACTATCCCATCCGCTCTGGCATTCTGTCCTTCGTGCAGGCGGGGGACGCAGAACAACTGTACCATGTGCTGACAGAGCTGTACGCCTCCTACCCCCGCCCGGTGTCGGATGCCCTGATGAATCTGCTGGGCACTCACGACACCGAACGGATCCTGACCGTGCTCGGCTCCCGGCCGGAGGACTATGACCGCCCCAACTGTGAGCTGGCGGTGGCCTCCCTGCCTGCCGGGCGGCGGCAAAGGGCGGTGCGGCTTCTGAAGATAGCCGCCATGTTGCAATTCACCGTGTTCGGCATTCCGTCCGTGTACTACGGTGACGAGGTGGGGATGGAGGGGTACCATGATCCCTTCTGCCGCCGCCCCTTCCCCTGGGGGGAGCTGGGGGATCCGGTGCGGCGGGATATTCTGGACTATTACCGCCGCTTGGGTCAGCTTCGCCTTGATCCGGTGTTCCACGGCGGGGACTTTGCCTTCCTGGATCGTGGCCCCGCCTATCTGGCCTACGAGCGGCGGCGGGATGGCCGCCGGGTGGTCGTTGCCGCCAACCGGGGGGATGACCCGGTGCACCTGTCCCTTGACAGGACAGACCGCTTGATCCTGACGGTGGGCGAGGCGACTCTGACGGAGGGCCGGTTGACCCTCGGCCCGGACAGTGCGGCGGTGATCGGATAAAAAATTACAGTTCAGCAGGGGGACAAGGGAAACGCCTGGGGGCTTCTTGAAAGAAGCCCCCAGACCCCCAAGAACTTTCAAAATATGTATTGTGTATGATTCAGAGCGTTATTCTGTTCTTTTCCCAGAGCAGCCAGCGTTACTGTTACCCAAAACAGCAGAAACGCCTTCGCGGGGGCCCCTGACCCCGCTCTACGGCGAAAAAGAGAGCGCACTGCAGGTGTAGATGAACTGTAACGAAAAAACAGATAAAAAAGGGTGCGGGAAACTTCCGGGGGGAAGTCATCCCGCACTTTTTCATGGGTATTTCTCTAAACTTACATTCCCTGGTACATATCCATGTACTTTCCGGCGGAGGCATCCCAGGAGAAGTCGGAGGTCATGGCGTGGCGGCGCAGCTCGGCGAACTTGTCGTGGGTGTCGTACAGGGACAGGGCGGCGTTGGTGCGCTCCTCCAGCTCAGCGGCGTTGTAGTTGGCAAAGGTGAAGCCGTTGCCGTGCAATCCGCTCTCGTCCTCATAGAAGGGCTTGATGGAGTCGTACAGACCGCCGGTCTCCCGCACCACCGGGATGGCTCCGTAGCGGCAGGCGATCATCTGGGACAGACCGCACGGCTCACTCCGGGAGGGCATCAGGAAGATGTCAGCGGCGGCGTAGATCTTCTTGGACAGTGCCCGGTTGTACATGATGAAGCACCGTGCCCGGTCATGGTAGTCGTTCTCCAGTTGACGGAAGAAGGCCTCGTAATTGCCCTCCCCGGTGCCCAGCAAGACGAATTGTGCCCGGGGATGGGTGTCCAGAATGTGGCGGATCACCCCGGCGATCAGGTCAATGCCCTTGTGGGGGGACAGGCGGCTGACCACAGCGATGATCGGCGCACCGGCATCCTCCGGCAGGGCGTAGGCCCGCTGGAATGCCAGCTTGTCCTCCACCTTCCCGGCTGGGTCGTCGGCTGAGTAAGCCACCGGAATATCCGGGTCGGCGGCGGGGTTGTAGTACACTGTGTCAATGCCGTTGAGGATGCCGCTGACCTTCCCGGCACAGCGAGCCAGAATGTAGTGGAGCCGGTGGGAGTAGGTGGGGGTCATGATCTCATGGGCGTATGTTTCGCTGACGGTGGTCACCCGGTCGGCGCACTGGATGGCGGCCTTCATCAGGTTGATGCACCCGTCATAGGCCATCAGCGGCTTGTGCTCGGGGGAGATGTCGAACACATCCCCCAGAATGTCGAAGGAGTACTGCCCCTGATACTCAATGTTGTGGATGGTGAATACCGTGCGGATGTTCTCGTATCCGCCCATCCGGCGGCGGTACTCCGTGGACAGGTAGACCACCGACAGGGCGGCCTGCCAGTCGTTGGCATGGAGAATGTCCGGGAAGAAGCCGATATGCGGCATCATTTCCAGAACAGCCTTGCAGAAGTAGGCGTATCGCTCCCCATCGTCGAAGTGGCCGTACAGTTCACCCCGCTTGAAGTAGTACTCGTTGTCCACGAAGTAGTAGGTCACGCCGTCCCGGCACAGGGACAGGATGCCACAGTACTGCTGTCTCCAGGCCAGCTTGACCGTAAAGACAGCCTCGGTCTTCATGGCCGCATGAACCTCCGGGGCGATGGACTCATACAGCGGGGTGATCACCCGCACATCCGCATGCTCGCCGTACTTGGCCTTCAGGGCGGCGGGCAGGGAACCCATCACATCTCCCAGACCGCCGGTGGCGGCGTAGGGCATGACCTCTGCACCCACGAACAGGATCTTCTTGGGCGTGAGGGGCGCAGGAGCAGTCGGTTCAACCGTCACAGCAGGCTCTGCTGGGGTGGTCGCATCGGCCACCGGGACGGACGCATCGGCCGTCGGTTCAGCCGCCGGTGCCGGTGCGGTTTCGGGAATCGGCTCCGCTTCCGGTGCCTGTGTGGCCTCGGGAGCCTTCTCCACAGGGGCCTTTTTCTTCCGGGGTGCACGGGGCTTTTTGGGGGCGGGGGAAGCCGGCTTTTCCTCGGTTGCGGCCTGGGTAGCGTCAGCCGATGCCGCATCAGCCGAGGCGGTGTCAGACGAAGCAACAGAGGCGGGAGCCACTGTGTCAGCGGATGCTTTGGGCTTGGTGGTGCGCTTGCGCCGGGGGGCAGGGGCTTTTTGTGGGGTCTGCGCTTGGGCGTTCTCCTTGTTCAACGCCTCGGCTTCTGTGGGTATATTCTTGTCTGCTTTATCTGTCATTGGTTTTCTCCTTTCATACACTTCCACCCTTGCCGATGAAGAAGGGCATGGTCTCACAGCCGGACAGGTGACGCCTGTCACGGATGACGACATCCTTATCTGTCACCACACAGTCCAGGGTGACATCCGAACCGATGTAGGCGTCCTGAAGCAGGATGCAGTTCCTGACCACACTACCCCGGCCTACCTTCACGCCCCGGAACAGCACGGAATTCTCCACCGTGCCCTCAATGGTACAGCCATCGGCAATCAGGGAATTTTTGACAGAGGAGCCTTCGCAGTACTTGGAGGGGGCGGAGTTACGCACCTTGGTCAGCACAGGCCGGTTCCGCACATTGAACAGCCCCTCCCGGGCTTCCTGGGTCAGCAACTGCATGGAGCAGTCGTAGTAATTCTCCAGGGAGCTGATGTAGGCATACCAGCCGTCATACTCGAACACCCGGTAGTCCACGCCGCTGTGTTGATCCACGGAGTGGATCAGCACATCATGGAAGAAGCTGGTATACCCCCGGGCCGCCGCATCGGCCAGCATGTTCAGAAGGTACTGCCGCTTCAGCACCATAATGTTGGTGTAGATGTTCACCAGACCCTCGGTGGGCTTCTTCATGACAAAGTCCGTGACTCTCCCCTGGTCGTCGGCGGTGACGCAGATGACCTGCTCCGCCAGATCCATCCGGGAGGCATCCACCCGTTTGGTGACAAAGGTGACATCCGCCCCACTCTTGCCGTGAGCCTCGATCACCTGCGAAAGATCCATATTGCAGATGATGTCGCAGTCGGACATGACCAGGCAGTCCTCGGTGCAGTGGGTGATGAAGTCAATGGCACTCTGCATGGACTCCAGTCGGGAGGTGGGCAGACGGCCCGCACCGGAGGAGGTGACATTGGGGGGGATCAGCTTGATGCCCCCGGAGCGGCGGGCCAGATCCCAGTCCTTCCCGGTGCCCAGGTGATCCAGCAGGGACTGATAATTGTACTGGGTGATGACACCTACCTTGGTGATCCCGGAGTTGACCATATTGGACAGGGTGAAGTCGATCAGGCGGTAGCGGCTCCCAAAAGGCACGCTGGCCATGGAGCGCACCCGGGTCAGCTCAGGCAGGCTCATATCGTGAATGTTGGCAAAAATCAAACCGGCAGCAGTCATTGTCCTACACCTCCTTACTCGGAAAGCATGGCACCCGGCTGAACCGTGGCACCTGCGGGGATGGTTATATCTGCGCCGACCACAGCGATGGCGGCCCCGGAGCTTCGGTCAGCCCCGACAGTAGCCCCGGCTCCCACCGTCACGCCGGTGTCCAGGATGGTATACTTGACCGTAGCGCCGGCTTCCACCACGCCCTCTCCCATGAGAACGGAATCCTCCACATAGGCCCCGTACATGATGTGCATCCCCGGCCCGATGACGGAATTCTTGACGGTTCCGTATATCTCACAGCCCTCGGTGATGTAGCTGTTCTGAATGGTGGCCCGGTTGCCGACGAACTGGGGTGCGTCGGCGGTGTGGCGGGCGAAAATACGCCAGCTTTCGTCCGACAGATCCAGGGCGGGGTGGTTGCCCAGAAGATCCATGTTGGCCTCCCACAGGGAAGCGATGGTGCCCACATCCTTCCAGTAGCCCTGGAAGGGGTAGGCGTACATTTTCTCTCCGGCGGCCAGCATGGCGGGGATGATGTTCTTGCCGAAGTCGTTGGAGGAGGTGGGGTCAGCCTCATCGGCGCACAGGTAGTCGGCCAGCTTCTTGCGGTTGAAGATGTAGATACCCATGGAGGCCTTGGTGCTGTCCGGGTGCTTGGGCTTCTCGGAGAACTTGTAGATGGAGCCGTCCTCGTTGGTGCTCATGATGCCGAAGCGGCTGGCCTCCTCCAGGGGGACATCGATGACGGCAATGGTGCAGTCCGCCCCCTTCTGCTTGTGGTACCCCAGCATTTTGGCGTAGTTCATCTTGTAAATATGGTCGCCGGAGAGGATCAGCACATAGTCCGCATCATACCGGTTGATGAAGGCCAGGTTCTGGTAGATGGCATTGGCTGTCCCCTTGTACCAGTCGGCACCCTTCTGCCCCTGGTAGGGAGGGAGGATCATGACACCGCCAAAGGCACGGTCCATGTCCCAGGGAAGGCCGTTGCCGATGTACTCGTTCAGCACCAGGGGCTGATACTGGGTCAGCACGCCCACCGTATCAATGCCGGAGTTGACGCAGTTGGACAGGGTGAAGTCGATGATGCGGTACTTACCGCCGAAGCGGACGGCGGGCTTGGCCGTCTTTTTGGTGAGTGCATACAGACGGGAGCCCTGGCCACCGGCTAAGAGCATGGCTACGCACTCTTTCTTTCTGAAGATCATGATTTTGCCTCCTTTGTGGCTGTTGCGGACGAGCCGCTTGATGACTGTGTGCGGGTCTCTACAGAATGGGAACGGGGTCTCGGCGCATGGGCGCGGGGCTTTGCCGGTTGCCGGCTGACCCGGACAGGGGTCAGCATGACGCAGGCCATGGGGGGAATGTCCATGGTCAGGGAGGGGCCGGGGGTGCCTGTCCCGTCCTGACTCCGGGAGGCGGTCAGCGGATCCGGGTTGGTCATGCCACCACCTCCAAAGGATATATCATCCGAGTTGAATACCTCCCGGTAGGTGCCGGGGTAGGGCACCGGCACGGTGTGGGCGGGGCGGGGCACCGGGGTAAAGTTCAGGATGACCACCAGCTCCTTGCCTGTCCGCGGGATGCGGCGGAAGACGAAGAGGCTCTCCGGGGCATTGGTGGCATCCAGCCAGGCAAAGGCGTGCTCCGGGGCGGCTGGATCCACATCCCACAGGGCGGGGGAGGAAAGGTAGAAGTTGTTCAGGGCGGCGAAGTAGTGTTGCAGACGGGCGTGGGCTTCATAATCCAAGAGGAACCACTCCACGGAGCCAGCCTCGTTCCACTCCGTGAACTGCCCGATCTCACAGCCCATGAACCACAGCTTGGCCCCAGGATGGGCCACCATGAAGGCGGCGAAGACCCGTGCCCCGGCGAATTTCTGCTCGTAGTTGCCGGGCATCTTGTCCAGGAAGGACTTCTTGCCGTGAACCACCTCGTCGTGGGAGATGGGAAGAATGAACCGCTCGCTGAAGGCATAATCCGCCGTGTGGGCCAGCATCCCGTGCAGATGCTTGCGGAACAGGGGATCCTCCCCGGCATAGCGCAGGGTGTCGTTCATCCAGCCCATGTTCCACTTGTAGGAGAAGCCCAGACCATTCTCATAGAAATCCGTGATGTGGGGCCAGGCGGTGGACTCCTCGGCGATGGTCAGCACATCCGGGTGATCCTCCCGGAGGCTGTGGTTCAACTGCTGGAAGAAGGAGATGGACTCCAGGTTGCCCCGGTCGCCGTAGCGGTTGGGATGCCACTCCCCCGGCCGCCTGTCGTAGTCCAGGTAGAGCATGGAGGCCACCGCATCCACCCGCAGTCCGTCGGCGTGGAACTCCTCCACCCAGTAGTAGGCGTTGGAGATCAGGAAGGAGCGCACCTCGCACCGCCCCACATCGAAGCAACAGGTGCCCCAGCCCCGGTTCTCCTGCCGGGTGGGGTCGGCGTACTCGTAGGTCGGCTCCCCGTCAAAGTAGTACAGCCCGTGGGCATCCTTGGGGAAGTGGGCGGGCACCCAGTCCAGCAGAACGCCGATACCGGCGGTGTGCATGATGTCCACGAAGCCCCGGAAGTCGTCCGGTGTACCGTACCGGGCGGTGGGGGCGAAGTAGCCGCAGACCTGATACCCCCAGGAGCCGTCAAAGGGATGCTCCATCACCGGCATCAGCTCCACATGGGTGAATCCCATCTGCTTGAGGTAGGGGGCCAGTTGGTCTGCCAGCTCCCGGTAGGACAGGGGGGTACCGTCCTCATGCCGCTTCCAGGAGCCGGGGTGAAGCTCGTAGATGTTGAAGGGGTACTGCCGCTCCCCGACGGCCCGGCGCCTGCGCTGGGTCAGCCAGCCCTTGTCGTGCCAGACAAAGGAGGAATCCGGAATATAGACGGTGGCCGTCCCGGGGGGAGCCTCCATCAGCCGGCCGTAGGGGTCTGCCTTCATTCTGTATGCACCGTTCCGACCCTGTATGCGGTACTTGTACAGACTGCCCTCCGGCACCTGCGCTTGGGGGAGCGTCAGCACAAAGATACCGTCCTTGGTGGCTTTCTCCATGGGGATCCCGGTCTCCCAGTCGCAGAAGCTGCCGACCACAGAGACCTGGAGGGCGTGGGGTGCCCAGACCCGGAAGGTAACGCTGTCCCCCTCCCCGTGGGCACCCAGGTACCGCCAGATGTGCCGGGCCGTGCCCTGATGAAAGAGAAATTCATCCAGCTCCCACCGCTCCGCCAAGGGGGGCGCAGGGGCGTTTTTTTTCGATGGGATTCGGTTTTTATTCCCAGAATCTATCATCATAAGACACAATTCCTCTCAATCTTTCGGATAATCAATTGTATTATATCACAAGTAAGCGGATATGTCAATGAGAAAAAAGAAGATTTAGGTTCAGGGAATCAAGATTTTACATTGAGGGTTACAGTTCAGGTAGGGTACGGGATGCGGTGGGGAACTTCTTGAGAAGAACAGCACTGGCGTTGCCAGTGCATGAAGTTTGCCATACGGCAAACTTCTGTTCCCCACACCCCTCAAGAACTTTCAAAACAGGTATTGTGTATGATTCGAAGCGTTATTCTGTCATATATTTGTTGTCGTTTTTCCAAAGGAGCCAGCGTTTCTGCTACTTTAGATATCAGCAACGCTGGATCCCCCAGGAGAATGACAACAAAAATATCACTAAACAGCGTACCGAACATGAATATATACACATTTTGAAAGTTCTTGGGGGTCTGGGTTCAGAAGTTTGCCGTACGGCAAACTTCATGCAATTGCACTGCGTACAGTGCAATTGCTGTTCTTATCAAGAAGCCCCCAGGCGTTCCCCCGTACCCTACCTGAACTGTAACCAGAAATCATCATACAATCTTCAAAATCACATCAAACTCTTGACACTCCGGGGAGTATGATATATAATAGGTACAGTGGGGGCGGCCGGACAGGCGGCACCCGGTGTACAGAAGCACACAGTACAGTATACCCACCCTGGGAGTCATCATGCAAAGGCTCTCCGGGGTCTTCTGAGATAAGGAGGACAGGTTTTTGATAGAGGTACAACACCTGACCAAACGGTACGGGAAGTGTCTGGCGGTGGACGATGTCAGCTTCAGGATACGGAACGGGCGGATATACGGCCTGCTGGGGCCAAACGGAGCGGGAAAATCCAGCACCATGAACATGATCGCCGGTTGCCTGGCCCCCACCGGGGGGACTGTATTGGTGAACGGGTACGATGTATGGGAAAAGCCCATAGAAGCCCGGCGGCAGATCGGCTACCTGCCGGAGATACCGCCGCTGTTCCCGGACATGACACCCTATGAGTACCTGACCTTCGTGGCCGAGGCCAAAGGCGTGGGTTCGGAGCTGGCCGTGCGGCAGACCAGCGAGGCCATGACGGTCACGGGGATCGTCGGCATTAAGGATAAGCTGATCCGTACCCTGTCCAAAGGGTATAAACAGCGGGTGGGCATCGCCCAGGCTCTCTTGGGCAATCCGGATATCCTCATCCTGGACGAGCCGACAGTGGGTCTTGATCCCAAGCAGATCCTGGATATACGCAACCTGATCCGGCGGCTGGGTGAGAAGAAGACCGTCATCATCTCCAGCCATATCCTGGCGGAGATCCAGGAGATGTGCGATCATGTCATCATCCTGGATCATGGCCGGGTGGTGGCAGACAATGAGATCAAAGCCCTTGAGCAGGAGAGCACACCCTCCCGTGCCCTGCGCATGAGCGTCCGTGGCGACAGGGAGGGGATCCTGACCGCCCTGCGCAGCATTCCCGGCGTGCAGTCCGTGACGGCAGAGAACGATCAGGGCGGCGTGCTGGCTGTGTCCGTGGTCATGGAGAGCGAGCAAGACCTGCGGGATGACATTTTCTTTGCCATGGCCGAGCGGCGGTATGCCGTCCTGTCCATGGAGATGCAGGAAAATTCCCTGGAGGATGTGTTCCTGCACCTGACCGGCGGCACACCCGAGGGCGACAGCGATCGGGACAGCACCGACGGTGAAGCGGTGGTTCCGGAGGAACAGGGAGAGGATGGTGACAGGCCATGATCGCCGTATTCAAGCGGGAATTCCGTGACTATATGCACAATGTGGTGGGGTGGCTGTTCATAGCTGTCCTGCTCCTGTTCATCAGCATCATGTCTGCCTACTACAACTTCCTGGGCGGCTCTACCGACATCACCCCGGCACTGTCCTTCGGTGAGTTCGTGCTGATCCTGATGGTGCCCATCCTGTGTATGCGCTCCATGACGGAGGACAGACGGAACAGGACGGATATGTTCTACCTTTCCCTGCCTGTGAAAACAGGCTCGGTGGTGCTGGGTAAGTACCTGGCTCTCCTGGCTGTATTCGCCATCCCAACCGGGGTGCTGTGCCTGTACCCCCTGATCTTCTCCCTGTACGGAGAGGTCAGCTTCGCCGCCTCCTATGCCTTCCTGTTCTCCTTCTTCCTCATGGGGGCAGGGATCATCGCCCTGTGTATGTTCCTCTCCTCCCTGACAGATCACCTGGTGGTGTCGGCAGTGGTGGGCGTGGGGGTGCTGGTCCTGCTTTACCTGTTCCCCATCGTGGGCTCCCTTTTGCCAGAGAGCGCCCTGGCCTCCTACATCGGCTTTGCCGTGCTGGCCCTGCTGTTGGCTCTCTTGGCGTACCTGACCACCCGGAACCTGGCGGTGTCCTTTGTCACGGCGGCGGTGCTGATCCTGGCCCTGTCGGCGATCTTTATCTGGCGGCCCTCTGCCCTGGCGGGCACCTTCCCGCTGTTTGCCGTGTCCCTATCGCCCTTCGCCCAGTTCGAGTACATGGCACTATACGGCCTGTTTGATATCCGGGCCATCGCCGTGTTTCTGTCCTATGTGGTACTCTTTGTCTTCCTGACCGTGCAGAAAGCGGACAGGAAGCGGTACCTGTAAAGGAGTGTGCCATGTCAGATCAACAGAATACCAATCGGAACAACAAAACCGACCGCCGAGCCAGCCGATACCGGCTCCGCTCCTTCTTCCTGGGGGTGCTGGCTCTCTGCCTCCTTTTGGGCGTGCATACGGGACTGTACTTCCTGCCGGACAGCGTGGCCCGGGTGGATCTGTATCAGTCCAATATCACCCGGGTGTCGGAGGAGACCAAAGCCTTCATCCGGGAGCTGGATCGGGATGTCACCCTGTACTGGCTGTGCGAGGGCGGCGAGGGGGACGGGCAGATGGAGATCTTCCTGTCCCGGTATACGGATGCCAACAAGAACGGAAAACTGACCCTGCAAGTGGTGGATCCCCTGACGGACGAGACCTTCTCCGCCGCCTATGCGGAGGGCACCATGGGCAATATGAGCATTCTGGTGGAGAGCGAGCTGCGCAGTACCGTGGTGGACAGCGCAGAGTTGTACACCTACACCAACGACTATGTGGATCAGATGTACCAGAGCACCGTGCAGTTGACCTACAGCGAGCTGACCACCTTCTACCAGCAGTTCTACAGTGCCTACGGGTACTATCCGGAGGACGGTTCCTCCCACATTTACTTCCGGGGAGAGGCCCTGCTGACGGCGGCCATCGACTATGTGACGGCGGAAAATGTGCCCCACGGCTACCTGCTGTCCGGCCACGGCGATGTCCGGCTCCCGGATAGGTTGCAGGAGATGTTGGCATCCTATGATCTCTCTCCGGAGCCGCTGGATCTGTCCTCTGCCGGAGTCATTCCGGCGGATGCGGACTGCCTGATCCTTTATGCGCCGCAGACAGACCTGACCGAGGCGGAAGCCACCCTTCTGGACGGCTTCCTCGCCCGGGGCGGCTCCCTGTTGCTTGTGACCGACCCCGCCGTCCTGAAGAACTGCCCCCGGGTGGCTACCCTGGGACAGCACTTCGGCCTGACCGCCCAGGAAGGGGTGGTGATCGACGGGGACGAGAGCCACACGGCCAACCAGTCGGTGTACCAACTGGTGCCGGACGCCAACCAGTCCCAGGATGTGTCCTACCTGCTCAGTGCCAACGGCATCACCGCCCGCATCCCGTACGCCCATGGGATCGCCATCGGGGACACCCTGCCGGCTGGGGTCACGGCCAAGGCCATGCTGTCCACCTCCGACCAGGGCAACCGGGTGTCGGATGACGGGACGCAAAAAGCCCTTGGAGAAGCAGGTGTTGTGCATGTGGCTGTGTATGCCACTAGGTCTGTGACGCTGACAGACGGCACCACGGGCACCGCCAAGCTGGCGTGGTTCGGCTCTACCCAGGCCTTTGAGGACAGCGTGGCGCAGGAGGTATCCTACGGGAACGATTTCTACTTCACCTTCTCGCTTCTGTCCATGAGTCAGTCATATACCTCGGATTTTCAGAATATGGATCCTTTGGAACTGAGCAGTCACCGTATGAGCCAGCTCACCGAGGCTCCGGCCATTGTCTGGATGATCGTCCTGGTGCTGGTCATCCCGATCTGCCTTGTCGTGGTGGGGATCGTCATCTGGGTCAAGCGGCGTAGCCGGTAAGACCGGTGCGCCATGCGGCGGAACATCAAAAAAGGAGCACCCACGGGCCGGGGAGGGGCCAACATGTGAACATTGCATTCTTTCTGAAACCCAAAAGTCAGGTGGCTTACCTCCTGGAGGGGAGCAGCTTCCGGCAGGGGCTGGAGAAGCTCCAGCGCTCCGGCCATGCCTCCCTCCCGGTGATCTCCCGGGACGGGCGGTACCTGGGGTGCGTCAGTGAGGGGGATCTTTTATGGAACATCATGAGCATGGGCAGTCTGGAGACCCGGGATCTGGAAAAGGCCCGCCTGGACGAGATCATTTCCCACCGCAATCCGCCGGTGCGGGTCACGGCCTCGGTGGAGGATCTGCTGAACCGCTCCCTGGATCAGAATTTTGTCCCGGTGGTGGATGACAGGGATATGTTCATGGGCATCGTCACCCCCCGCTCCATCCTGACCTACTGCGTGGAGCGGGGCGTAGTTCCCGCCAGCGCACTGCCGGAGAGTGTCTGACCGTACATAGAGGGGGGATGTGTCGTGGCGGCCAACAGATCGTCCCTATATACAGAAACCGGAAGCCTTCCACAGGGCTTCCGGTTGTCTTTCTTTTTCTTTTCGGGGCCTGCCTCACAGCAGGTAGTAGGGCATATCCTCCGTGACCTGTACGGAGCGGCTTCCCTGTCCCTCCGGGTGGCCGGTGACTTTTTCCACCACCTCCGGGGACACATTGCCCATGACAGTTGTCGTTGTTGTTGTCGTTGTTGCTGTTGCTGTTGCTGTTGCTGTTGCTGTTGCCGCAACTGCCTCTGCGGTGCCCGTCGTTGTCTCGGCCTCAGTAGCCTTTCCCGCCTCTGCCGTGGCGGCGGGCTGTTTCCGGGGTCGGCCGGGGCGTCTGGGTGCATTGTTTGTACCGGGCGCATCAGCCTGTTCCGGCGTGCTGACTGTCTTCGCTCCTTCGGGAGCGGGGGCCTTTTCCTCTTGCAGGGCGGTGCCGGATGCTTGCATGACACGCTTCTGAATGCTGTCCTTACCGATGGGCATATTCCATTACCTCCTTGGCTAATGCCAGATATTCTGCGGCGGCACGGCTGGTCTTCTTGAAGGCCATGACCGGCATGCTTTCGTCCTGGGAGCGCTCGATCATGCTGTCCACCCGGATGTAGGTCTTGAACAGGGGGACTGTCCCCTGGGCGTCCATGCTCTCCAGGTTTTCCATGGTCTGCCGGAAGTAGCTTTTCCGCTCGTTGACCTTGGTGACGGCGGTGCCCATAATGCGCAATCCCGGGGCCATCTTCTGCACCTTCTCGGTGAACTCAAACATATTGGCCAGGCCGAACAGCCCCCACGGGGAGGCTTCCACAGGGATGATGAGAAAATCCGAAGCGCACAGGATGTTGATGACCCAACAGCCCAGCGTGGGCGGTGCATCGATCAGAATGTAGTCATAGGAGCCCTGACTCCGTATCTTCTCCAGCCCCTGCCGCAGGATGAACTCCCGTTGCCACTTGGTGAACAGGTCAAACTCAATGCCGCTCATCAGGGTGGAGGAGGGGATCAGATCCAGATTCTCATAGCCGGTGGGCCGTATGTAGGGTGTCAGCTCCCGCTGTTCCTTGATGGCGGTGTACAGATTCTCTCCGCTTTTGGCAAAGCCCAGGGAAGTCTCGTCGTCAAAGTAGGACAGCGTCAGGTTCATCTGCATGTCCCCGTCAATGAGAAGCACCCGCTTCCCCTCGGTGGCCATGCTGTACCCCACATTGCAGCAGGTGGTGGACTTTCCGCTCCCGCCCTTGTTGTTGGCAAAGCAGATCACGGTGGTCTGACTCATACTTCCTCCCCTCTCCGGGGGCAGTATACCCCGGCGGCGCATTGCTTATTCGTGGTCAGGAGAAATACCGGGGGAAACCTCGGCGGGACTGTCGGTGCGACTTGAGTCGCTGTGACCTGTATGTATGTCGCTGTCCTCCCGCAGGTAGGCGATGATGTCCTCCAGCCCCTCTCCGGTGTAGGAGCTGATGTAAAAGATCTTCTCACAGCCGCAGAGCTTCAGCCACCGGGTGACCTGGGGCACATTGGCATCCGGCTTGTCTATGCCGGTGACGATGCCGATCACCTCCCGGTTGACCATGGCGGTGCAGGCCGGGGGAAAGACGCAGAAAGGCTCATTGGCGCTGATGACGATCCCCACCACATCCGCCTCGTAGGAGTAGATGGCCAGTGCCGCCCCTAGGGCATGCACCTCGGTGTACTCTCCCGGCGTGTCGATGATGGTGTCATAGTAATTGATGTACTGGGTCTTGCAGTAGTGTAACTGCTCCCCCTTGAGGGCCTGGGTCAGGGTGGTCTTCCCGGCGGCAACCCGCCCCATGAGTATCAGCTTCTTCATCCAGGTGCGGCACCGTCAGGTGCGTGTCATATCACAGACCGTGAAGTGCAGCTTATCCCGGAAGTAGTCGCCGATGTGCTGGAAGGCGGACTCCACCTCCGCCACCCGGCCGGTGATGATCAGGGTACCGGAGAACCGATCCACAAAGCCCAGCTCCACATTGGCTGTCTTCATGGATATGTCCGCCGTGATGACAGCCGTCTCCGCCGGACTGACCGTCAGTACACCGATGGCGGAGTGGGAGTAATCCAGCTTGGGATCCAGCCCCAGCTTCTGGTACAGGATGGGATCCGGGTTGGCGATGACATGGAGCAGCGTGATCTGCCGCCCGGGCACCAGCTCCTGTACGATGCGCATTTTATCCTTCAATTCGATCTCTTGCATAAACGCCGTTCCTTTCCGTACATGATGGAGTTACGCCTGTGTTACAGTTCACCTGCCCCCCGCAGTACGCTCCCTTTTCCATCGAAGAGCGGGGAAAGGGGCCCCCGCGAAGGCGTTTCTGCTGTTTTGGACGACAGTAAC
The DNA here is from genome assembly GCA_945929845.1 of uncultured Clostridia bacterium. GTDB lineage: Bacteria > Bacillota > Clostridia > Oscillospirales > CAG-272 > CAMEON01. The sequence continues at coordinate 17,731 of CAMEON010000021.1, forward strand.
GCTGGCTCCCCAGGAATAATTATAACAAAAATACCATCAAACAGCAAATCGAGCATGAATACATACACATTTTGAAAGTTCTTGGGGGTCTGGGTTCAGAAGTTTGCCGTACGGCAAACTTCATGCAATTGCACTGCGTACAGTGCAATTGCTGTTCTTATCAAGAAGCCCCCAGGCGTCCTTCCGTCCCCCGGCTGAACTGTAACACGCCTGCCGCTTACCCTCCGATCTGTACATGAAGATCGCACACAGCCTCGGCGGCGGCCTTCAGCTCGGCCATGTGGGCCGGGGGCGGAGGGAGAATGGAGGGCAGGGTGTAGGTGCGGCCAAGGCCGGTGTACTTGTCCTGCCCCAGCCGGTGGTAGGGCAACAGGTGCAGGGCCTTGACACCGGGCAGGGAGCCTGCAAACCGGGCGATGGCCTGGATCTCCGACACCGTATCGTTGAAGGTGGGGACAACAGGCACCCGGATGGTCAGACTGGCGGCGTGCCCGGCGATCCAGCGGGCATTGTCCAGTATCTTCTCGTTGGGTTGGTTGGTGAACGCCTTGTGCTTGGCGGAGTCCATGTGCTTGATGTCCATCAGCACATAGTCAATGTGGGGAACCAGACGCTCCACCACCTCCCGGTTGGCACAGGCCGTGGTCTCAATGGCGGTGTTCATACCGTGCTCATGGCAGGCCCGGAGCAAAGCCTCCGCAAAGTCCGGCTGTGCCATAGCCTCCCCGCCGGACAGGGTCACGCCTCCGCCGGAGCGCCAGTAGTACATCTGATCCTTCTCCAGCTCCGGCAACAGCTCACCCACCGTGATGTCCTGCCCCACTGTTTTGGTGGAGCCATTCATGGTCATCTCCTGCACCTTGAACTCCTGGGACTCGGGATTACAGCACCAGCGGCACCGCAGGAAGCACCCCTTCAGGAAAACAATGGTACGGATGCCAGGCCCGTCGTGGATGGAGTACCGTTGTATATCAAAAATCCGACCGCGTTGGTCGTATATATTGGCATTGATCATGGTGATTGGTTCCTTTTCGGTTTTCTGCATCGAAAAGCGGTAGACCCGGCCAGGATAGCCGGGTGGGGCTGTCGCACGGTGCGGTGAACACTGAACACTGACCGCCGACCGACGACAGCCGATAACCCGTATTTAGGTATCTTTCTTTTTACAGCGTGGTCTGCTCCGTGCGGCTGATGATGTCGTCCTGCAGGGAGCGGGAAAGGGTGGTGAAGAGGGCGGAATAACCGGCCACACGAACCACCAGGTTCTTGTAGTTCTCCGGATGCTTCTGGGCATCCAGCAGAGTCTCCCGGGAGACCACATTGTACTGCACATGCATACCCTTCTCGTCAAAGAAGGCACGCAGGTACGCCACGAACTTTTCCAGTCCCGTGTCGCCGGCCAGTGCCGAGGGATGGAACTTCTGGTTCAGCAGGGTGCCGTTGGAGGCATCGCCCAGGTCAAGACGGGATACCGAGTTGGCCGTGGCGGTGGGGCCGTGGGTATCACGACCGGCCATGGGGCCTACTCCGTCGGCGATGGGGGTGTTGGCCAGACGGCCATCCGGAGTGGCGCCGGCATCATAGCCCAGAGGCACATTGGCGGAAACCGGGTACAGGCCGGCATGGAACATACCGCCCCGGGGGTTGGTGTGCTGGAGCAGGGGCTTGGTATAGGTCTGCCCGACTTCCCGGGCGAACATATCCACCTCATACAGGTCGTTGCCGTACTTGGGCACCTGGGCAATCAGAGCCAGGATCTCATCATACCGCTTCTTCTTGTCCTCCGGGACAGAGACGGCGTTCAGGAAACCGGTGTACAGCTTCTTGATGGTGTCCTCGCTGACCTCCACGCCCTGGGCATCCAGGGCTTTCACAGCCTGCACAGTCAGCTCGGCAGACTTCTTGGGCGTGCGACCCTTGCCGAAGTTGTCCTTCAGAGCCTGCACCATCTCCGCCATGGAGACTACCTTCTTGTCGAACACCAACTCACGGATGACAGCCAGGGAGTCAGCCACATTGGCGATACCGAAGCCCTGGGGGCCGGTGAAGTTGTAGTGAGCACCGCCCTCCTGCACGCTCCGACCCTTTGCAATGCAGTCGTCAATGAGACAGGATTCAAAGGGCAGGGGACAGCGGACAGCGTGCGCCACATCCACGGCGTTGTCTGCCTGGGCCATCATCTCAATGAAGAATGCCTCCTGCTTCTTGTAGGCATCGTAGAACTCCTGGAAGGAGGTCATCTTCAGCACATCGCCGGTGGCAGGGCCGATCTGGTGTCCCTTGTCCATTCCGTTGGAGAACACCATCTCCAGCGGCCGGAGCATGTTGAAGAAGGCGGCATCGTGCCAGCCGTCGGTCTTACCGCAGGCCTGAGGCTCCACACAGCCGATGATGCAGTAGTTCCGGGCATCCTCCAGGGTGTAGCCACGGGACATCATGGAGGGGATGATCACCTCATCGTTGTAGAAGGCGGGCACGCCCAGTCCCTCACGGACCACAGAGGCAGCCTTGACCAGCAGGGAGTGGGGGGTCATATTCCAAACCCGGATGGACAGGGAGGGCATGGGCAGGCGGACATGGAGCTGTGCCTCCATGCACATGTAGGACAGTTCGTTGGTCACATCCAGCCCATCCTCGTTCTGACCGCCTACGATCAGGTTCTGGAACAGGCTGTACCCGGCAAAGCCCTCGGCGGAGGCGGCATCACGCACCTTGTTCAGGTCGTTGAGCTTGACCCAGACGCAATCCAAAAGTTCCTGGGCAGACTCCAGGGTGATCTTGCCCTCATCCAGATCCGACTTGAACAGGGGGTACATGTACTGATCAAAGCGTCCGGGGGAGATAGAGTGTCCGCTGGACTCCAGCTGAAGCAGTTGCTGAATGAACCAGAAGGACTGGCAGGCCTCGTGGAAGGAGCGGGCCGGCTTGGCGGGCACCCAGTCGCAGGCCTCGGCGATCTTCAGAAGCTCGGCCTTGCGCACAGAGTCGGTGCAGTCGGCGGCCTCCTGCAGTGCCAGGTTGGAGTAGCGGCGGGCATAGCCGATGACAGCCTGACAGCTCTCAATGACAGCCTCCAGGAAGTTGCGGCGGGAGGCGTAGTCGCCCTGTCCCCGCCGGAGCTTGGACAGCTCCTCCTGGCACTGGGCAATGATGGATTCCAGACCCTCATCGATGACGCGCTTGTAGTTCACATTCACATGACCCACGCCGTTGTAGAAGTAGTTGCCTACCGTGAAGATCCCGTGGTGCAGGAAGACATCCAGCACCTCCGGATCCATGTTGGCGGCGGCCAGGTCGCTGGTGGTCTTGCCCTCCCAGTAGGGGTACACAGCCTTCAGGCGGCGCACGGTGTCGGGGGAGATGTAGAAGGGGTCTGCCTCCCGGGTAGCCACGGTGTCATACTCCTCCTCCAGCCACTTGTAGGAGTATTCCGGGTAGGTCTGGCATCCCCGGGGAGCCAGGGAGTTGGAGCCGACGATCAGCTCGCCCCGGCGGATGATGATGGGGATGTTCTCCAGAATATGGCGGAAAGCGGCGGAACGGCGCTTGATGATGGGCAGACCCTCGGTCTCCTTATAGCTCTCTGTGATGAGCTCCGCCCGGTCTGCCTCGATCTCCGGCATATTGGCGTACAGGTCGGCTACCAGTTGGGGAATGCGGGGACTTTTCTGTATGCAGAATTTCAGTTCAGACATGACCCAAAGTACCTCCTTCAGATATTACAGCTGCTCCCACAGTTCCTTGTGAGGAGCGGGAATGACGGATGACTGACAGAACAGCCCTTGCTCTTTGGCGTAGGCTGCACCGGCCTCCACGGAGGCGGTCACATCACCCACATCGCCGGTGAAGATGACGATGCCCTTGCCGCCCATACCCCGGGACACCCGAAGCTCGTAGATGGCCACCTTGGCGGTCTTGACTGCAATATCGGCGGCCTTGATGGTGGAGGCGGCGGAGAAGGTCTCCACAATGCCCACACTGCCGGTGCGGGCACCCTCCTGGGTGCCGAACAGGGCGGTGATGACCTGCGGGTCGATACGGCCAATGACGCAGGAGTCAATGAGGCGGTTATCAAAAAGGGATTTCACATGATCTACAGCGGCGGTCACATCTGCAATGGCGCCGGTGAGGATGATCTCATACTTGCCGGGGCAGGAGGGGTGGGAGGATACCAGCCGGACGCCGGCACTCTTGAGAGCCGCATCGGTGGCCTCAATGCCCTTGGCGATGCTTTTCAGTTCGATGACACCAATAGCCTGATACATGGTTTTACCTGCTTTCTCTATTTCACTACAAAATCTTCTTTATTGGTTTGCCTGCGGCGGCTTTACGCCTCGATGATGATCTTTGTATCATCCACATGGGTGACATGGCCGCTGATGGAGGCGTACTGGGGAACCGACAGGCCGTTTCCGGCGTTGGCGATCATCTGACCCAGGGACACGGTATCTCCCTCTGCCACGCAGGGGATGGAGGGGGCACCGATGTGCTGGGACATCCGGATCTCTACCTGATCGCAGGACAGCTTCTCCGGTATGTAGGTGGGATGCTTGTCGAACCGGGCCACGCCCAGCATTTCCTTCCACTTGCCGGAGTTCAGCATCCGCCAGTCACGGTCGGGGCTGACATGGAACTCCTCATCCGGCCCGGCCACATACTTGATCTTGTTCTTTGCCAGGATCTTCTTGTACTCCTTGATGACCGTCATGGGGGAGATGCCCTGGCAGCAGGCAAAGGTGCCGCAAATATCGCAGGAACAGCACAGACTGGCACTGCGGATCAGCTCCGGGGTCTCCTGGGCGGTGCTCAGGGTCGCCCGCACCATCTTGTGGGGCTCCAGCGGGTAGCCCAGCAGGTGACGGGGGCACATATCCGTGCACCGGGTGCACTGACAGCACACCGAGGCGGCCAGGCGCAGGTGCTCCTCCACGGTTCTCTGCTTGTTGACCACGGCAGGAATGTCATCCGGCAGGATCAGCAACGCCTTGGTGGTCTTGACCACCACATCCGAGGCGGGGTTCTTGATGATACCCATGGAGGGGCCGCCGTCGAACATCACATAATGTTCCGGGACTTCCACACCGGTGGCCTTCAGCACATCGCTGATGCGCATACCCACCGGTACCTTGACCACATAGGCCTCGGGGATGTCTCCGCCGATGGTCAGCCATTTTTCCACCACCGGCTGGTCGTCCCGGATGGCAGCCCGGGTGTTGTACACCGTCTCCGCATTGTAGACGATGACCTTCTGGGTGATGGGCAGGTTGCCGGGCTTGATCAGGTTGCCGGTCACCTGGTAGATCAGGTTGACCTCATCGCCCATGGGGTAAATGTTGGGCACGGTCTTGACCTTGACGCCTGTGTCCAGTTGCTGACCGTCGGAGAGACCCAGGGTCTTGGCCCGGTACGCCTTGAGGGCCAGAATGGCGTTGGGAATGTGGCCGAATTCCATGATGGCTCTGGCACCGGCTACGATGTCGGAGAGCTTCTCCTTGACCAGGGTGTAGTCGGTGTACATGAGGGGCTCGCACTCAATGGCATTGATGACCAACAGCTCGGCTCCGTCGGTCAGCTTCCCGTAGGAGGGGAAGCCGGCACCGCCGGCACCTACAATGCCATTCTTCTGCATGATCGATTTAAGTTGTAATCCTGACATATATGTGTACTGTATGTCTCCCCGGAGGGAGCGGAATTCCTTTCAATTGGGATATTATGTATGGAGTGCGCTCAGGTCTTGTCGATGATGCCGACCACAACGGCATCCACCGGGGCATTCGGGTCGCCGACGGCTACCCGGGCACTGCTGCCCGTGACCACCAGCACTTCCTCGCCGATGCCGGCGCTGATGCTGCGATCCACAGCCACGATGAATCTGTCGGTCAGTCTGTCTTCCTCGATCAGCCTGATCTCAAGAAATTTGTACCCCCTCAGGGCATCGAATTTATTGGTGGAGACGATGTTCCCCACAACTTTACCTTTTTGCATGGCGGCAAGGTTCCTTTCTGCGGTGGATGATGGGTACGGTACAACGGGGCGATCCGGTCAAACGGCCGGGAAGAGTGAACAAGCCACAGGCTGTGTTCACCGGCCCGGAGCCTTACGCCCGGACGACCGTGACCGTACTGCCGTTCTTGAAGCCCACGGCGTTGGCGTCATCGGTATCCACATGCATCTCCAGGCGGAACTTGTCGCTGACCCGGATCTGCACATCGAACCAGCGGGTGCGCTTGGTGCCGCTGAAGGCATCCACATCAATGACATCCCCGTCCTTGACGCCGAAGTGAGCGGCATCGGCCGGGCTCATGTGAATGTGGCGGTTGGCAATGATACAGCCCTCCTTCAGGGTCAGGATGCCCTTGGGGCCGACGATGGTGATGGGGGCGGAACCGGCGATGTTTCCGGATTCCCGGACAGGGGGCTTCACCTTCAGCACATAGGAATCGGTGACGGAGATCTCCACCTGGCTGGCCTTCCGCAACGGGCCGAGGATGCGCACATTCTCAATGGAGCGCATGGAGGGGCCGATCAGCGTGCAGGTCTCCTTGCAGGCGTACTGGCCGGGCTGGGACAGATCCTTGGCGGGGGTCAACTCATACCCCGGGCCGAACAGGATATCCAGGTGCTCCCGTGTCAGATGAATATGACGGTTGGAAATACCTACGGGGATGGTGTCACCGGCAGGGGCCGCTGTACCACTGTCCTCCGGCTTCATTTCCGAGATGACTTTTTTGACGATGGCTTCGATGGACTGTGCGTTGATCTCCATGATCAGAACCTCTTTTCTCTTGAATAACACAAATGAACAAACAGAAACCGTCCTGCACCCGGCGAACCTCCGCCGGACAGACCTGACCTCTGGCAGGACTGCTTTTATTTTCCCATTTGAGCGGGCCAATCGGTTGATCTTACCCCGAACCCCCTGGGAAAGGGGGTTCGGAGGATGTCAGGCAGACCCTGCCTGCGGCAGGCATACCATGACGGGACCCGTAGAGAGATCAGTTGATCTTGGGCAGCAGCTTCTCCACATCGGTGTGGGGTCTGGGGATGACATGGGTAGCGATGACCTCGCCCAGTCTGGAAGCGGCGGCACCGCCTGCCTCCACAGCGGCCTTCACGGCACCGACATCACCGCGGACCATGACGCTTACCAGTCCGGATCCGATCTTCTCGGAACCGATCAGCACCACATTTGCGGCCTTTACCATGGCATCGGCGGCCTCGATGGCAGCCACGAGACCACGGGTCTCCACCATACCAAGAGCTTCGTTCATTGTATGTTCCTCCTTAAGTGAATGACAATTGTTTTGTTTTTGATTTTCGTGAAACGGTTTTCAGCTTACAGGCGGCAGTCTGTGCCGTCGGTGCGCTGTTAGTCAGACCCGGTACACCTCATTGTGGGTCGGTGTACAGGAACTTCATGATCTGGGGGTGCGGACGGGCAATCACCTCGCACAGCTTGACAGGGCCAACCTGTGCGGCGGCGGCCCTCCCAGCCTCGGCGGCGGCTTCCACCGCAGAGACCGTTCCTTCCACCACCACGGTAACCAACCGCCCACCCAGGCGTTTTTCCACATGGATCAGCTTGACATCGGCGGCCTTGACCATAGCGTCAAGACCCACGATGGCAGTGACCATTGCCTGGACTTCGAGCAGTGCGATTGCCTTTTCCATAGTTCGACTTTTCCTTTACTCTTTCAGTAAGACCGCCTCCGCCGGAGGAGCCATCCGCCGGGGGAGGGGGCTTTTCCGGCCGCCGGGGCCGCCTCTTTCAGTGGGGCAGACCCGGGCGGAGGGAGGGGCTATCAGCCGATCTTGGGCAGCAGCTTCTCCACATCGGTGTGGGGTCTGGGGATGACATGGGTAGCGATGACCTCACCCAGTCTGGATGCGGCGGCACCGCCTGCCTCCACGGCAGACTTCACAGCACCCACATCGCCACGGACCATGACGCTCACCAGTCCGGAACCGATCTTCTCGGAACCGATCAGCACCACATTAGCGGCCTTCACCATTGCATCGGCGGCCTCAATGGCAGCCACGAGACCACGGGTCTCAACCATACCAAGCGCTTCGTTCATGATAGTTTCTCCTTATAATTCAGAAATTTTTGAAAACTGTGTGTATGTCGGGGAAGAAGGTCAAACCTTTCTTCCGTCGGCAGTTGTGTAATTCCGGAGCTTGTCGCGTCCGGTGGCGGACAAGTGGGCGAACCATTCCACCTCGGGTGAAAGACCCGAATTGATCTTCGAGGTGATGTACAGATTCCGCTTCTTCGCCTCGGCCACGCCCGCATCGTGGGCGGCGGTTACGGCGGCGGGAGACCCCTCGAATTTGACGACCATCACCAGCGGCACCTCGCACTGTTCGGCATTGGCGGGCTTGTTCCGGTCGATGGCGACCACCTCTACATCGGCGGCCTTGGCCACGGCATCGGCCACCACGATGGAGGTAGCGAAGCCGTATACTTCAATCATTCCGAGAGCTGCCATATGAAAGGGAACTCCTTATCTTACTTTGCGATGTAGCAGATCTTGATGCCCTTCTGCGCCACATTGGTCTCCATGGCTTGGTTCATCTGATCCAGCGGGAAGGAGTGGGTAATCAGATCCTCAATGGGAATGTTCATCTCGCGGCACTGCTTCAGGAAGGCCATGGTCTTGGGGTAATCCTCGGCACTGTAATCCCAGGAGCCGACGATGTTGATCTCCTTGTTGCACATAGCCAGGTGCGGGTTGACCTGATAATCGCCGTTGTTGACGAAGAAGCCCATCTCGCACATACCGCCGCCCCGGCGGATGTAGCTGTAGATGTCAGCGGCGGCGGCCGGTGCACCGGTGCACTGGAAGGCGAAGTCCACGCCCACGCCGTTGGCCACTTCCTTGACCTTGGCCACCCGCTTATCCAGGGTATCCTCGTCCGGACGCTTGAAGCACATGGTCTTCTTGGCACCCAGCTTCTCGGCGATCTTCAGACGGTCCTCATTGCCGTCCACGGCAATGATGTAGTTGACACCGGCGGCCCGCAGGACGCACAGCATCACCAGACCCACAGGGCCGCAGCCCTGGAGCAGAACCTTGGAGCCGAAGTTGATCAGTCCGGTGGACTGTGCCCGCTCCAGCGCATGGACGCAGACGGTAGCCAGCTCCAGCAGCATCCGCTGGTTGAGGTTCAGGTCGTTGACCTGGAAGTAGGTAGCACCGGCACCCCGGATCAGCATGTAGTCGGCGAACCAGCCGTTGACACGGTTGCCCTCGGCGGTGCCTCTCTTGTCGCCGATCAGGCCGAACACGCCCTGGTTGTCGCACAGGTTGGTGCGGCCGGGCACCATACGGCAGACATAGCAGTCGCCGCAGGAAATGACGGAGGTCACCAGCTTGTCGCCCACCTTCAGGGGCTTGCCGGCGGTGTCCTTCTTGATGTTGCGACCTAGGTACACGATCTCGCCGGTACCCTCATGACCAAGCACCACGGGGATGAGGCCGAAGGGATCCATCCGCCACTCGTGCACATCCGTGCCGCAGATGCCGGCACCCTCCACCTTGACAAGAATGTCGTCATCGGTCAGCTCGGGGATGGGGATCTCCTTGACCTCAAACTGCTTGGGGCCGACCAGCATGGCACAGTGCGCTACCTTGGGCAGGTCGGCAGTGGCCTTGGGAGCCTCTTTGCCGTTCATGCCGTTTAGCACCTGGCGGACAATTTCTTCAATTTGAGTAGAAGTATAGTCCATAGTATGTATCCTTTCTGTGAAAATCTGTTCTTTGCCGCTTCCGTCAGATGATGCGGAAGTGGTCTGCCATCACACAGCGGCGCAGCCGGGTGAAGCTCTTAGCGGAGGTGATACCCTCGCCGGTGGGGCCTGCGATGGTGAAGGTGGTGTGGCCCTCGCCGCCATAGCCGATACCGGCATAGGAGGGGGCGTTCTTGACAAAGATGGTGGTTTCGATGGCGGTCGCAAAGCGGGACAGGTTGTCGATGTTCTTGGAGTGCATATGGGCGGAGTGGCGGTTGCCGTGCTCTGCCTTGACAGCCAGGTCGATGGCCTCGTCAATGTCCTTCACGCGGACGATACCCAGGATGGGCATCATCAGCTCGGTCTGGATGAAGGTGTGCTCGAAGGGCACCTCGGCGATGGCGCACCGGATCTCCGGGCCGACATGCATACCGATCTTCTCCAGAATGACGGAGCAGTCGTGACCCACGCAGTCACGGTTGACAATGTGGGAGACCTTGCCGGTCTTGGGGTCGGTCTTCTCCACCACCACGATCTTGGCCAGGGCATCGGCCTGCTCTCTTGTCAGCAGGACGCAACCCTGCTTCAGCATATTCTGGATCAAGCGGTCAGCCACATTCTCGAAGACGAAGACTTCCTTCTCTGCGATGCAGGGCAGGTTGTTGTCGAAGGTACATCCGTCGATGATGTCCTTGGCGGCCTTCTCGATATCGGCGGTGTCGTCCACGATGACAGGGGGGTTGCCGGCACCGGCACCGATGGCCTTCTTGCCGGAGGAGAGCACAGCCTTGACCACGCCGGGGCCGCCGGTGCAGACCAGCAGGCGGATGGAGGGGTGCTTGTACATCACATCAGCGGTGGCCAGGGTGGGCTTCTTCACCGAGGCGACCAGCACCTCGGGGCCTCCGGCGGCGTGTACGGCCCGGTTGACCAGGTCTACCGCATCGTTGGAGGTGGCGATGGCACCGGGATGGGGATTGAAGACCACGCCGTTTCCGGCGGCGATCATGCCCATGCTGTTGCAGATGACGGTCTCAGAGGGGTTGGTGGAGGGGGTGATGGCACCCACTACGCCGAAGGGAGCCCGCTCGGTCAGGGTCAGACCGCAGTCTCCGGTCTTGGCCTCGGCCACGATGTCCTCGGTGCCGGGGGTCTTATCGGCCACCAGGATGTGCTTGGCGGTCTTGTGCTCCACCCGACCCATGTGGGTCTCGGCTACGCCCAGGGCGGCCATGGTGCCCGCCTCTGCCCGGCAGTAGTTCCGGATGGAGGTGATCAGCTTCTCCCGGTCAGCCACGCTGGTGGCACGGATGGTCTTGTACCCGGCCTCGGCGGCGGCGATGGCCTCCTCCATGGTATCATAGACACCGATGAACTTGCGTCCGCCGTACTGGGTGGCATCCCAGGAATCCTTATCGGCAGGAGCCTCGGATCTGATCTCCTTGACTACCTTGGCGACCAGCTCGGCAACCTGCGCTTCAGTCAGATTGATTGCCATATCGTTCTTCCTTTCTCTAACAATAAGAATATGTTCCAGTCAGAGCCGGACAGACTCACTTGTTCAGAGCGGCGAGAACCTTCCTCGTGATCTCTGCGATCATGGCGTCATCGCTGCTGCCGGTCTTGCAGTCGCCGGTGCAGGTGTGAGGCACATTGTCCTTGCAACGGCAGTTGGGCGTACCGCGGTTGGGGCACTTCTGGCAGCCGGGATGCTTGCCGGGCAGACCCATCTTCTTGCGGAGCTCCATCAGCTTCTCCAGCTGCTCGCAGGGGATCTCGTCGATGTTGCTCTGTGCGCCGGCACCGAGCTGACGGGCGTACAGGTTGATCTTGGCGTTGAATTCCACCTCTTCCATGGTGAAGCAGGCCCGGGTCAGGGTGTTGCCCACGGTCAGGGCACCGTGATTCTTCAGCAGGAAGGCATCATGCTTCTGGATGTAGGGCATGAGGGAATCGGGGATCTCCATGGTGGAGGGGGTGCCGTAGTCGCAGGTGGGCACATTGCCGATGGTCAGAATGGCCTCGGGGAGTATGTACTGATCCATAGCGATGCCGGCCACGGTGAAGGCGGTAGCCACAGGAGGATGGGCATGAACCACGGCGCCCACATCCGGACGCTCCTGGTACACCCGCATGTGCATCTTGATCTCGGAGGAGGGGTTGAGTTTACCCTCGATCTTGTTGCCCTGGGCGTCGATCTTGATGATCATGTCGGGGGTCATGTAGCCCTTGGACACGCCGGTGGGGGTGCAGTAGAACTCGTTGGGGCCGACCTTCACGGAGATGTTGCCGTCATTGGCGGCCACGAAGCCGTGGTCATAGACGCGCTTGCCAATGTCGCAGATTTCTTTCTTGATTTCAAAGGGAGACTGTGCCATAGTTTTTTATTTCCTTTCAATTATGAAATTTTTCGTATGGTGCGGGGGGGATCAGAGGGCACTGACCAGCTTCTGCGTGTCGGCGGCGATCATGAACTCCTCGTCGGTGGGAATGACCAGGATCTTCACAGGGGAGTCATCGGCGGAGATCACGGCGTTCTCTCCGTGCTTGATGGTGTTGTTCTTCTCCTTGTCCAGCCTGATGCCCAGGAAGTCCAGATCCGAGGCGATGAGCTCTCTGGCCTGGCGGTCGTTCTCGCCCAGTCCGGCGGTAAAGACCAGCACATCCAGACCGTTCATCTCGGCGGTGTAGGAGCCGATGAGCTTCTTGGCACCCTGGCACATGATCTCCATGGCCAGCTTGGCACGGGCATTGCCCTCGTCGGCGGCGGCCCAGACCTCCCGTGCATCGTTGGACACACCGGATACGCCCAAAAGGCCGGACTTTTTGTTCATGGCATTGTCCATCTCATCTGGGGTCATGCCTGTCTTTTTCATGATGTAGGTGATGACCGAGGGGTCGATGGAGCCGCACCGGGTGCCCATCGGCAGGCCCTCCTGGGGGGTAAAGCCCATGGAGGTATCCACAGCCTGCCCGTACTTGACCGCCGAGATGGAGGAGCCGCTGCCGATGTGGCAGGTGATGATCTTCAACTCATCCAGGGGCTTGCCCAGGAACCGGGCCGCCTCAGCGGAGACATACCGATGGGAGGTGCCGTGGAAGCCGTAGCGGCGGACACCGTATGTTTCGTACCACTCATAGGGCAGGGCGTACACATACGCCTTAGGCTCCAGGGTGGCGTAGAAGGATGTATCGAACACGCCGACCATAGGCTTGTCAGCCATGAGCTTGCGGCAGGCGTTGACACCCTTGATGGCAGGGGGGCCGTGCAGGGGGTTGATCGGGACGATGGACTCCAGGTAGTTCATTTCCTCGTCCCCCAGCAGGCGGGAGGAGGTGAACTTGCCGCCGTGAGCAAACCGATGGCCGACGGCGCTGATCTCGTCCACGCTGTCGATGACACCCAGCTCGGGGTCGGTCAGCAGTTTGAGAACAAGGGCAATGGCTTCGTCGTGGGTGGGCATGGGGTAGTCCGTGGAATAGTTGGGCTTGCCGGGGCGCTTATGGGTGATGGCACCGGACAGGCCGATCTTCTCGCACAGACCCTTAGCCAACACCTTATGCTCGTCCATATCGAAAAGCTGATACTTGAGAGACGAGCTTCCGGCATTGACGACCAGAATCTTCATTGAATATTCTCCTTCTTTCTGTATTTTGATAGAAGACAAACCAATTCACCATGTATTATAACAAAATGACGAAAGAATTGCAATAGGTTGCGCAAAATTTTTGGCTTGAAAAGCGTACAAACTTTTTCCGGCGGGGATTGTGCTTTTTTATGAAGGATGGCCACTGTGAAAAAATTATCAATTGACCTTGATAAAAAAATAACAGAAAGTGTGATTGCTTCACAGTTTTTTCAACATTAATAAATATCTGTTATTTTTTCGTATGCTCCTGGTAGGTGAAATGGGAGGTATCTTATCAGCTTTGCAAGTCCATATAATGGAAAAATAGGGGAAAATCAGGGGTATGTGCATTTTGACGAAGGCAGGTCGTCAGAAGTTGGGATCATAGTACGGGAAATAAGCGACAAAAATAAATTATGTACCTACTTTGTACCTAAAACAGAAATAGCCCCATATATGGCGATGATCATGGAAAATCAGCACCATATATGGGGTATTTTTTGAATGCGATAAACGAGTGAAAAGGTGTGCAAACAGGGGTAATCTTAAAAAAGGTGTCTAATTTCCGCCGATTATGCCTTTCTTCTTTCCTTCAGATAATCTTCGAACTTCGCCTTTGCTTCTTTTTCGACTGCACTGACGCCGTCGCTTGCTCCAATTACTTGCTCGACCAAAGCGCGGAATTCATCAAGCATTTCTACATTGACATGTGACAAGTACATTTTCAAATGAACGAAAGTAAACGGTTTTGTTTTCTTGATAACATTTACTTCCGACAGCATGTCTTCTGTAGCAACTTCGGGATCAATAATCGGTGTTATGATTTCGTCAATTACAGCCGCTTCTGCTACTGACACACTATTGTCACATCCAGCGAAATAATACAGCAACGCTGTAACCGCAAGCCCGTAACTCTCCTGCTCATCGAAAGACCATTCCGCAGCTTTTTTCGCTTTTTTTACTTCAAATCCGCGTTCGGCAATTAGTGCGTTGGCAGTATGGATGTTTTCTTCTACTACTGCCTTGTTAACGCTATTGACTTCGCTGTCGTTCTCGGCTTTAAGCACAACCTTAACTTGGCACATTTTATACAGTAGCTGAACAAGCAAAACAGTGTTCTGTGTCACCAAACGCTCCTGCGGTGTATATTCCAGCCAATCAACTTTCTTGTTAATATTGACAATTGCATCCAGCGCACTTAAATGTCTCCTGTATATGGCATTGACGGTGTTCATGATTCCGTAGTACCGCGTGGCTACCATGTTGAGTTCGTTTAAATAAGAGCAAATCTTGTTGATTTCTTTTTCTGCTACAAGCATTTCGTCGTATGCTTTTTCAGCTTTATGTGATAAGGTAGATCCCGTAATACTGAAAATCACACCACCAACGAGCAAACCAACGCCTAGCGTTGTAACACCGAGCATAGTCGTTCCTAAAGCGATTCCGCCGCCTCCAGCAGCTATTGCTCCACCACCGAGTGCAGCCAGCGTTGCGTTTGTTGCTGCCGCTCCCGACAATGAAGCTATTGCAGTACCCGTTGAAGCAGTGCCTAATGCCATGACTGCTGCAGTTGTCGCACCTGCTGCCGCAAAACCACCAACTGTTCCGAGAGCTGCTCCGCCAATTCCACCCATCAAAACGCCTGCACCAACGGAAACTTTGGAGATTTCCTCTTTGTCATACTGCGGCAAATCAACAGAATCACAGGCAAACTCCTTAAAACTGGGGCGATTTTGGATTTGTTCAAATGTGTCAGAAAACTGCTGAAAACTTGCGAGGACATCAAGTTCCAGTTTTCCGAGCATATCCATGCTACCAGCGGTTCTACTATTACAAATTTCGAAACGCTGAATATTCTTCTTATGTCGTTCACCAGCAGATTTGGCGGTGTCATTTGCACCCTTCATTTTTACAGCTCCGTGAACACCAGTGCCAATGCCTCCTGCTGCTGCCATGGCTGCGGCGATACCCAAAAATAACGGTAATGGCATAACTTATCCCTGCTTTCTTTTAAGTAATTGACAACTCTCATAGTTGAGTTGATAATATTGCTCTTTTGTCATGGTCCCAGCAAACCATTCTGCATATGCATCATCAACGCGGCATTTGAGTGGTCTGCTATCATAAATGCTACAGAGGTTTCCTTGCAGATATTTGCACACTCCGTCACCTCTATCCAAATCTGCGTATATTGCGGAAAGATGTAAATTTCGGCAGCATTCTCCGCATTTATCACATTTGAACATTATCCGAATACCAGCCTGTTATTCTTGTCCGACATAAACTCATCGAAATCACCTTCCCACGGGCGGTTAATTCCAAGCAATTCAAATGTTCTTATGATTACGACATTTAAGTCTTCCTCACTAAGATCTGCCAAATCGTTCTCTAGACTCTGGAAGACTGCTGTTTCTTCTTTGAATCGCTCTATGTCAAGTTTTTTAAGTTCTGTGAGATATTCATTTAACGCCATTTTCACACGCTGTAGTGCGGCGATAGTTTCATCCAGACAATCGACAATACCGATCTTTCGTAGAACTTCTTTCAGTACAAGCGTTAGTAACCGGTACCACGCAACCATATTTATGCGCATGAAAAATGTTAAATAATTAACGCCAGAACGAACGCTTGCGTCAACAACATCCATTACGCATAGCGTTCCTTGTCCGATGATCAACATAATCCGCAAACTCTCATGCTTTGCGGTGGGAATACAGTCCTTCAGCGGAAGTTTCATCTGGAACTTTCGCCTAATAGCCCAGATCAAACGAATCGTCAATTCTGTGATGGTAACGGGAATTGCCTGTGCCATTCCAAATCTAAAATCATAGCCGCTGGTAAATGCTTGCATAGCGACTTCTGCCAAATCCTTTTTTTCGCTACCAAAGCTACCAAATTTGCAAAGACCGAACAACTCATAGAATGGCATTACTATACCAGTACCCCTGCCGTGTGAGCCCGAACTGCCGGCCACATCCGACAGGAGATGCCCAATCCAGTTTCCAATGCCGCACATGATTTTCATCAAGAAATTACCGCCTTGCAACTCAAATGTATCCGACTTTATCGTGATCAGCTGCCCCTCGACGATGAAAGATGATGTAGATGTAAATTGATTTAGTATCGAAAAGAACAATCCAACGATATCTGGTGAATGTGCCAATGACATCATATGATGAGTGCCAGGTGCGATACCAAATGCATTGCCAATGTCGCTAGGCTTTCTTTGATCGTAGTTCACTTTGAATTTTCTTTCAAAAAAGCCAATTGCACTGTTTGCGTTATTTTCATTGCCAGTCTTGGGCTTCCATCCCATCTTTTTTGCCAACGCCATTATTGCATTATCGGTTTGCGCATCTGTCCACTTGCCAAGTACACTGTCACCGGGAGCGCCGACCAAGAAAATATCGACTACTCCTCCAATAGCTCCACAGGCGACTGCAGTTAAATAGTCATATTTATCACATTTGTCGCTGTAAAACAGCTCTTTGTTTTCCTTGCTATTGACCAGTAGCGGATATTTTTCAGCAGATGTAACCATGTGCAGCCTCCTTTCGAGTAATTATGCGAAAACAGTTAAATTTTTGTAATTTATTATACCATAAAAACGAAAATATTTCAATGGGATTAGAGAAGTTTCTTGCACCTTTTATCACCAAATTTTACAAAGCTACACGATTTCGTGTACCTTGAATACCAAAAAGTACTCGATGATGGTTTTATCCACCGCCGAGGGCTTGTCTTATGCTACTGTGTATTCTATTTCGATGGTAGTACCGCACCATCGGTCGCTGCCGTCTCAAAGTCGAAAGATACGATGCCTGCGTTACCGATGTATGCCTTTTCGTGTCCAACCATTATAGACATGACTTCGTAGCCGTTATCGTTCGAAATCTTGATGTTGCGGGACAGCGTTCTGTAATCACAGGGAATACCATGCGCTGCGAGTTTTCCGCAAACTACCGATGTCAACATCGGATGCTGCTCATCCGTCTCTTGGCGTAATAGTTCTATGAGCTTCAACATTTCATTTTATGACCGTTCACCGAAGCCATTGTGACACCTTTGTTTTCAGCACCATATACCTAGTAATCATACCATAAAATGTATATCGCGTTTGTAAAGGGGGAAGGCGGACTTTTTCGTACATCTTTCGTAAACAATTATGAGCAAGGCGTTTAATTCTTACTGTCCGCACCTCTTTTTCAGTTCTTGTAGCAGCATAAAACGAAGAAAAGGTGAATGCCTTTTTCGCTCCTGCAAGCAAAAAATAAGAGCCGCAGCAGCCTTGACGACCGCTTCGACCCGCATTTTTACCTTAATTTTGCTGGCTTTCGACCGACAATGCCTCAGAGTAATGAAAAAACTGAACTTTCGTCTGATAGACAAAAGTTCAGTCCCTTATGGTGGAGACAGTTGGAATCGAACCAATGACCTCTACGATGTCAACGTAGCGCTCTAACCAGCTGAGCTATGCCTCCGTAGCGTTGGTATTATACCATACTCGAAAGCAAAAGTCAAGAG
>CAMEON010000022.1 GCA_945929845.1 uncultured Clostridia bacterium
TGTCGGAGGTTCTGTCCATCTTCTGCGCCACCCTCTTCGGGTTCACCATATTCCAGCCTGTCCACCTGCTGTGGATCAACCTGATCACCGACTGCCTCCCCGCCCTGTCCCTGGGCATGGAGAAGCCGGAGGCGGACATCATGAAGCGGAAGCCCCGGGACTCCAAGGAAGGCGTGTTCGCCGGGGGCATGGGCTTCGCCATCGCTTATCAGGGTCTGCTGGTCACGGCCATCACCCTGGCTTCCTATCTCATCGGTCGGTATGTGCTGGCCGGTATGCACCATGCCTCTGCCATTGCCGCCGAGGAGTACACCGCCGAGATGCTTGGCTCCTCCATGGCCTTCCTGACCCTGTCCATGGCTGAGATCTTCCATGCCTTCAATATGCGTTCTCTCCACGGCTCCATCTTCAGGCTGAAGAATCAGAACCCGTGGCTGTGGGGTGCCGCCGCCCTGTCCCTGCTCCTGACCACCGTGGTCGTTGAGGTTCCCTTCCTGGCCCGGGCCTTTGACCTGGCCCGTCTGGATCTCTTGGAGTACGCCATCGCCCTGGGTCTGGCTATCCTGGTCATTCCCATTGTCGAAGTATTCAAGATCTTCACCCGCATGGGCGACCGGAAGCGGAGATAAAATCCGCACTCGGTAATCAATCCGATATATAATTTTACGGGGAGGCACTTTCCTTTGAAAGTGTCTCCCCGTGTCTCTCTGTTCAAAACAACAGGCCGCCTGCCTGTGCCGTCTTACCCCAGCCGCTGGATCATGCCCCTGAGGTTGCGCAGACCGGTCTCAATGCCGTAGATGCAGTCCTCGGAGCCTTCAAATTCGATGGAGCAGTAGCCGTCATAACCGGCCCGGTGCAGTACCTTCAGGCACTTCTCCACATTCACATCTCCCTCGCCGATGATGGCCCCCTTGAAGTAGTTGCAGGCCCGGGTCTGGCCGTAGCCGGGCAGAGGGTCGGCCGACTTGTACATATCCTTGGCGTGGACATGGATGGCATAGGGTGCCACCCGGGACACGGCGGTCACATTGTCCTCGTCGGCGCAGACAAAGTTGCCCACATCCACCAAAAGGCCGAAATTGTCGTGAGCCACGGCGTTGAATAGCTGCTCCACCCGGTAGCTGTCCTGAGCCACAAAGCCGTGATTCTCCACGCAGGTGCGGACACCCCGGGTGGCGGCGTACGCCGTGATCTTGCGGATGTTGTCGGCGATGGTGGGCAGCATCAGGCCAAAGGAACGGGCGGTGCCGCTCGCCCCCAGGCTGTAGCAGGCATCATGGCGCATGACGGCACAGCCCAGGATGGCGGCGATGTCCACCTGATGGCAGAGCCGCTCCACCTCGGCCCGGTTCTCCTCCGGTGTAGCCCGGTACAGGTTGGCACCGATGGTGTAAGCGTTGACGGTCATGCCGTAGCTGTCGGCCTCTTTGCGCAGGCGGTGGGCAAAGTCCACCTGCTCCTCATAGGTAGACCCCGGCATATCCAGAAATTCAATGGCTTCAAAGCCCATCTCGTGGGCCTTCTTCACGGTGTCCATGACGGACATCTTCCCCGCACTGATATACTGCTGGAATGAGTAGGCACTGACGGAAATCTTCATAATACGATTCTCTCCCCTTTCCTTTCTTACAGGATCCCGACTGATGCGGTCAGTCCTTCATATTGGCCTTCAGATGCGCCACGGCCAGCCGGATGTCGGCGGCGGGATCCTCTCCCACCTCCCGCTCGATGGTCAGAAAGCCCCGGTAGCCGATCTCATCCAGTGCCCGGAGGTAGGTGTCAAAGTGTACATTCCCCTGCCCCAGCGGCACCTCGGCAAAGTATTGAATGCCCTGGAACTCCTGGGGAACCGGATGCACGACACCGTAGATGTACTCCGGATTGCCCCGGTGGAGCATGACGCCATCCTTGGCGTGGGTATGAACAATGTAGTCCTTCAGATTGTGGACGGCCGCCACCGGGTCGTCCCCGGTGACCATGACCAGGTTGGCCGGGTCAAGGTTGACCCCCAGCCCCCGGGAACCGCCCAGGGAATCCAGGAAGCCCTTCAGCGTGGCCGAAGTCTCCGGCCCTGTCTCCACAGCGAAGTGAGCCTGGATGGAGTCGGCGTACTCCGCCAACTGTCCGCAGGCCTCCTGCATGATGCGGTAGCGCTCATGCCCCGGGTCGGAGGGCACCACGCCGATGTGGGTGGTCACAATGTCAGCCTCCAGATCCTTGGAAAGGTCAAGGATGCGCTTGGATTTCTCGATCAGGGCTGGGTTCATTCCGGCATCCCCGAAGCCGTGACCCAGGTCTCCGCAGATAGCCGAAAAGGTCATGCCGCAGGACTTGACCATGTCCAGAAGCTCCCGCCGCTGGGCGGGCGTCATATTCTCCGGGGCATGCTCCCCCTGCGTGCAGTACATCTGGATGCCCTGGATCCCCATGGAGGCCGCCTTCTTCACGGCCTCTTCCGTAGGCAGGCGAAAGGATTCCAGCATGACACCGATAGGAAATTGGTACATTGTATGTTTACCTCCTTGATGTGATATGATTCCCAATTGGATGGATGCCCCGTCTCCGGGTCTCCGATATGTGTATTGTACACGAAAACAACGGGAATGTCAAGGCATTTGCTTCGTGTTTACCGATGTTTTGATATTTTTTGCCCACAGCAAAGGCTGTCCGTTTTCTCTTGACTTTCCGGTCGGCCTGTGGTATAATGCACACAAAATCGGGAGAAGAGAAAAGAGGAGCAGAGATGAAGGATATTTCCCGCAATCTGACCATGCTGTGCGATTTTTACGAGCTGACCATGGCCAATGGGTATTTCAAGTCCGGCATGGGACAGCGTATCGTATACTTTGATGTGTTTTACAGGGACAACCCGGACGGGGGCGGCTATGCCGTGGCGGCCGGGCTGGAGCAGATCGTGGAGTATATCCGGGGGCTCCGCTTCGACGAGGAGGACATCGCCTTCCTGCGGAGCAAGCAGTGCTTTGACGAGGCCTTCCTGAACTACCTGCACACCTTCCGTTTCACAGGAGATATGTGGGCGGTACCGGAGGGAACCTATGTCTTCCCCGGTGAGCCGCTGGTCACTGTCCGTGCCCCGGCTATGGAAGCCCAGTTCATCGAGACTTACCTGCTCATGTGCATCAACCACCAGTCCCTCATCGCCACCAAGGCCTCCAGGCTGGCTCGGGCCGCCAAGGGGCGGGTCATCAGTGAGTTCGGCTCCCGCCGGGCGCAGGGGGCGGATGCCGCCATTCTGGGTGCCCGGGCTGCCTACATCGGCGGGTGCGGCTCCACCGCCTGCACCATCACCGACCAGGTGTACGGCGTCCCCGCCACCGGCACCATGGCGCACTCCTGGGTGCAGATGTTTGACGACGAGCTGACCGCCTTCAAAACCTACTGTCAGATATACCCCCACAACGCCACCCTGCTCATTGACACCTACAATGTACTGGAGTCCGGCCTGCCCCACGCCATTCAGGCCTTCAATGAGGTGCTGAAGCCCCTGGGCATCACCTCCTGCGGGGTGCGCATCGACTCCGGCGATGTGACCTACCTGACCCAGAAGATCCGGAAGCAACTGGACCAGGCCGGGTGGCCGGGCTGTCGCATCATTGTGTCCAACTCGCTGGATGAGTACATCATCCGGGAGCTGATCCGGCAGGGGGCCTGCGTGGATGCCTTCGGCGTAGGGGAGCGGCTGATCACCGCCAAGAGCGACCCGGTGTTCGGCGGGGTCTACAAGCTGTGCGCCGTGGAGGACGCCGACGGCACCATCCATCCCAAGATCAAGATCAGCGAGAATGTGGGCAAGATCACCACCCCCCACTTCAAAAAGGTGTACCGCCTGCGGGGCCGGGACACCGGCAAGGCTGAGGCTGACCTGATCTGCGTGTACGACGAGGTCATCGACGATACCAGGCCCCTGGAAATCTTCGACCCCCAGAACACCTGGAAGCGCAAGGTCATGACCGACTTCACCGCTACCGAGCTGCTCTGCCCCATTTTGAAGGGCGGGGAGCTGGTGTACGACCTGCCTTCCCTGACGGACATCCGTCGGCACTGCGAGGAGGAGAAGCAGGGCATGTGGGAGGAGGTTCGGCGGTTCACCAATCCCCACAACTACTATGTGGATCTTTCCCAGCGGCTGTGGGACATCAAGCAGGATATGCTGAATCAGCGGAATCACTGACTGACCGTCAGGTAGACTGCCGGAAAAGGTTCCGGAACATCAGGAGGTTCGTATATGTCAGAAGACCAGACCAACCGGGAAGCCGCCCCTGCCGGGGACTTCCCCCGCCCCGACCCCCGGCCTTACCTGGGTCGGGTCGTGACCATCTGCATTGACCGCCCCATCGGGTACACCCACACCAAGAATGGTCACACCTTCACCTACCCCATCAATTACGGGTATATCCCCGGCGTGCTGGGCGGGGACGGCGAGGAGCTGGATGTGTACCTGCTGGGCGTCCAGACATCCGTGGAGACCTACACCGGGCGCATCGTGGGTATCATCTTCCGCACCGACGATGTGGAGGACAAGCTGGTCATGGCTCCGGAGGGGATGATGTACACTGCCGAAGAGATACGGAAGGCGGTATTCTTTCAGGAAAGGTACCACCAGTCGTACATAGAAGTGGCAGGCGGCTGATGCCTGCGGGGCAGAGATCAAAAAAGGAAGGGTCCTCCCGGAGGAGAGCCCTTCCTTTTTTGTTGCTTTACTGCCTGTGGATGACTTACCAGTCCATGTCCACATCGCCCGTGTCGAAATAGTCGTCCCAGTTGACTTCTTCCCAGTTTGCGGCATCCGCAGGGATGGTCACGGTCTGCCCGCCGTAGGTGTAGTTGCTGGTTGCGGTGATGTGGAAGGAGGTGTTGTATGTGCCCATAAGCTCATCCTCCACGCTGACATCTGCCTTGATCTCCAAGGACATAGCCTTCACTGTACCCTCGGCATCCACCGTGTAGGAGATCACATAGTTCTCCTCGGTGAACTGTTTCAGAATCTCCATGATCTCTTCGGAGGAAACAGCCACCGGATTCCCCTCATCGTCATACGCAGGGGTCAGCAAACCCATCGCTTCCAGCATCTCGCTGAAGGCGGGGTCAGCGATCAGCTTCTCATAGGCAGTCGTGTTAATGCCCTTACAGGTCACGACCACGCCGCCGTCCTCAGTGGCTTCAGAGGTCAGAGAAATGAACAGGTCAGCCGTAGACATATCCATGATGCTGGTGTTGCTTTCCTCAAAGAGTGTCTTTACATCTTCCCAACTGACCGATGTTTTCATGGTAGTGCCCTTGCCGTCATCGCTGTAGAGCACGCCATCCTTCCAGTAAAGGGTCGTGTTCGTGGCTTCGCCCATGAAATCCATAGACACGGCCATGGAAATGGCTCCGTCGGCTGTTACTACATGTACGGTCATAGGAACATTCACCGTGACGTTGCTTCCGGACATATCCATGCTCATACCCATGTTGAGCGTCATATCAACCGCCAGATTCCGGTTCGGGTCAACCGTGGCATCGGGAGCCTGAATCTTATCCAGAATATCGGCAGGTGCCAGGTCGGCCAGGGTGGTCTCCGGCTCGGTGGGTGCTTCGGTAGGTGCCTCCGTAGGTGCTTCGGTAGGCGCCCCCGTGGATACTTCTGTGGTTTCGGTCTCCTTCCCGTTCTCTCCCATGTCGCAGGCGGTCAGCATACCGAAGGCCAACAGGGCGATCAAGGCCAGCGAAAGCAGGCGAATCCCCTTCTTCTTCATACGCATACAAATACTTCCTTTCTGTCTCTTGTGTTTAATGGTTTTGTCGCACTGTTTCTCAGCGGATGACTTCCGCACCGAAGTGTACCGCAGGTCGGTGTACAGCTCCCCCGACTCGCTGTCCATTGTACCACATACAGCATACAGATGTGTTACGAGATTGTAAACTTTCAGGAGTTACCGTACAGGATCAGTCCTCCGGCGGCAGGGCGTACAGGTTGATGTCCCAGGCCGGTACACTGTCCCGGCGACGGAGGTACAGGGCGTGGCGGGGAGCCAGCGCACGGACAAGGAGGGGGAGCGTAAACAGGTCAGCACTCCGGTGGTAGGCGGACACCAGCAGAGCGGGGGCATACCGACTGATCAGGCTCTGGGAACCCCGCAGAGCCTCGGCTTCCGCCCCCTCCACATCGTACTTGATGAAATCCACCGGGGTATCACGACCCATGACCTGATCCCACACCGCATCCGGGGTATCCACCGCCACAGCGGCGGCGTGAGCCTGCACGGTATCGGTGCCGGCCACCAGGGAGGCGTTGCGGTTTCCGGTGCCGGAAAAGGTCAGCATCCCCGCCCCCGACCAGGCTCCCTTGGGCACAGGACGGATCACCGGGCCATGGCCGGAGTCGGCCAGTTCCCGGGCGAAGCGGGACAGCTTGCGGAAGGTGCGTGCATCCGGCTCCATAGCCAGGGCACCCTGAAGGCCGGGGGCATAGGTCATCAGCTCCCGCAGGCTGTCCCCGGTATAGGCTCCCAGATCCGCCACATACCGGAAGCGATCCGCACGGAGCAGGTGGACAAAATCCTCCTCCGGCGGGGTAGCCGTGCCCCGCAGCATGTCCAGCCGACCGGACAGCCGGGCGGTGATCACACCGTCAAAGACCCGGCGGGAGGCCTCGTCGGCAAAAAGTCCCCGGGCGGATTCCAGCTCCTCCCGGTGAGCCTGGCAAAAGGCTGCTGTGAACAGCTCCTCGCCGCACACCGGCACATCCGGCACATACAGCTCCGCCCGGGCGGCCACCTGCTCAATGCAGGACAGCACCTCCGGGCGGGCGGTGGCAAAAGACAGGAGGACAAGCAGATTCTCTGCCCCGTATGCCCGGCACACCTGGT
Source organism: uncultured Clostridia bacterium (assembly GCA_945929845.1). Classification (GTDB taxonomy): domain Bacteria; phylum Bacillota; class Clostridia; order Oscillospirales; family CAG-272; genus CAMEON01. The sequence continues at coordinate 6,876 of CAMEON010000022.1, forward strand.
CAAAGGTCAACACGGTGCGGCCATGGAAGCTGTGCCCCCGGACAAAGCCATCGCTGGCGAAGCAGTCCCGGACGGTGATGCCGTACCCGGCGCACACATCCAGAATTTTGTCCGCCCCGTTGCCCATACCGTACAGCACCACCGGACGGCCACCCCGGCTCTCCTTTTGCAGGTAGTGCCACAGGTCGGGTATCTCTCTTGTCGGTGTGAACATGGCAGACTCCTTTCGGAAAGGATTTTTCTCCCGAGCCTTGACAGAACGCCGCTTTGGGTGTACAATAGGCCTGTCAAAGCTATATCAGGAGGCGTATGTTACTATGGATTGTCTGTTCTGTAAGATCATTGCGGGGGAGATCCCCTCTACCAAAGTCTACGAGGATGAGCAGGTGTATGCGTTCCGGGACATCAACCCCATGGCCCCGGTTCATGTGCTGATCATTCCCAAGCTCCACCTGGCCTCGGCCAATGAGATCACCCCGGAGAATGCCGCCGTGGTGGCGCACATCTTCCAGGTCATCCCCCAAATTGCCGCCGCCGAGGGGCTGACGGGCGGCTACCGTGTCATCACCAACTGCGGCCCGGATGCCTGCCAGTCGGTGCGGCACCTCCACTTCCACCTGCTGGGCGGCTGTCAGATGTCCGAGAAGATGGTCTGAACCTGACGGAACCAGGGAACCGCCGAATCAATCAGCGGTTCCCTATGCACGGATACCCGACTGGCGCACGGATATGCGCCAGCCCATGGTTCCGTGCCTTTTTTCTTAGGAAACGCTGATTGAATGAGGTGGTACAGATTCGGTACAGATTTTTTCGTCTGCGATTGCGAAAAACTCAAGATGTACTGGATGTACATCGAGTTTTTCGGCAAGAAGCAGGCGGGAAAAGATGTGCCGAAGATGCGCCGCCGAATCAATCAGCGGTTCCCTTACTGCTCCTGTGTCCGTTCCCCTTTTCTCTGCCTGCGCCTGCGGGCGGACAGCAACCCGGCAGAGAGGCCGACGGCCAGAGCGGTCAGGCCGCCGATATTCGCCACAGAGGCGCATCCGCCGGCGGTGGTGCCGGTGGTATCGGAGGGGGCCTCTGCGCCGGGGTCTGTGTCGGTTGGCCTGTTGCTCTCCACGGTTTCCTCATGACCAGTGTCCGGCTCCGTCACGGTGCCCCCATCGGTCTCGGTTTCTGTCTCTGTTTCTGTTTCTGTATCAGGTGTCTGCCCGTTGTCCAGCCAGTCGTAGACCGGCAGTTCCCCGTCCGTAGTCTTGCCGCCCTGTACTGTCCACTTGCGCAGGCTGTACACCGTCTCGCCGTCCAGCGTATAGGAGGCGGTGACGGTCAGCGTCCGGCCGTTGTCGCAGTAGTCCTTGAAGCCGGGGACTGTCAGGTCAAAGACTGCGGTGGCCAGGCCGTCCTTATTCCCGGTGTGTACCGGCACGCTGACCGTCTGCCGGTCGGCATACACCACGGTGTCCCCGCTCCGGATGACCAGGGTGACGGTCAGATCCTCCACAGCCTCCCCCGTGTCGTTGATCAGCACCACAGGCAGGGTCAGCGCCTGCCCCCGTCTCACATCCTCCGTGTACTCATCCAGGCAGATGCCCAGGGGACGGAAGGCATTGGTCAACAGCTCCTTGGTGTAGGGGCGGATCTGCAAGGATTCCGGCGTGGACACATCCGGGGACAGAATATCGCAGGTGATCCCCACCGCCCCAGCCGGGGAGGAAGTCAGTCCGCAGAAGAACAGCATCCCCGCATAGGCACGCCCAGCCCGGAAGCATTCGATCTCGGCGGCCATGGCCTCTGCGTAGTAGGTCAGCCGCTCCTCGTTGGTGGCGTTCGGCAGGATCTGATTCCAGAATCCGGCGGTCCCGCTCATAGCCTGCCCGTTCCGGTCGATCCACAGCTCCCCGTGCTCATTGAGAATGAAGGCGTGACCGGCATACTGTTCCGCCGTCCAGCCGATGTCGGCGGTGGTCACCAGCGGCTTTGTGTTGTCATGGGTTTGCAGGCCGGATATACCCTGCCCGCCCATGATGTACGGGTGACACTCAATGGAATCATTCTCCCCCACAGGGGGTCTCCAGCCGTTGTCCCAGGGCCGTTGCTGTATGTCATAGCTCCGACCAAGGGGGATGATGTCAGAGGTCAGCGTGCCACCGCCCTCATTCATGATGTCAAAGCAGATCAGGGAGGGATGGTTGCCCCGGGCATCTATCCAGGCATAGATCTCCGGCATGATGGTCTGTGCCGTACAGCCGTCGCTGTCGCCCCAGTTGGGGTACTCGTCAAAGATCAAAAAGCCCATCTCATCCGCCAGGTCAAACCACTTGCTGTTGGCACCGCCCAGATGGGTGCGGAAGCAGAACCAACCGCACTCCTTGTACTCGCTGTACAGCTTGCGGATCCATGCCGCATCCCAGGGGTTGTTCCCGCACAGGGGGTCATCGAAGAACCGCTGGATGGCCACATTGGTGCCCATGAGATAGCATATCTCCCCGTTGAGCAGGGCATTCCCCCGGTCATCAAAGCCGAAGGTGCGCATACCGAAGCGGGTGGTATAGGTATCTCCGCTGGTTCTGATCTCCGCCATGTACAGGAAGGGACTGTCCGGCGACCAGTATTTGTCTTTCCCAAAGCCGGACAGGGTGATGGGGTCGGTGGTAAGGACAACTGTCCCGTCAGCGGACACCGTGGCCCCCCGCAGACAGTACGCCGCCACCTGACAGGGGGAGCGATCCGCCACCCCGTCGGTACAGATACCCAACTCATACACCGTCACCGTCACATCGGAGGTCACGGCGGCGGCGGAACGGTTGGCCAGCGTGACCTGGAAAGTAACCGTCCCTGCCGACAGATCCGGCACATACTGTACCGCCGACACCTCCGGCTCCCGGTTGAAGATCAGGTAGACCGAGTCGGTGATGCCGGGCTTATTGGTGGTGGATTCCCCATCGTAGAGCACATGGGCCACCGTGGTTTTGTCGTTGTACTGCTGTGCCCAGTCGCCCAGCATGACCGTGATCCGGTTCTCCCCCTTGTGGAGCAGACCGCTGATGTCGGTCACAGACTGGGAGTAGTTATAGGCATAGCTACCTGCCAGGACACCGTTGACATAGATGTACCGACCAAACTGGGCAGCGTCTATGCGCAACAGCACCTGCCCGTCCGGCTCCTCCCGGAGCACCACGGTCTTCTCCAGCCAGGTCATGCACCCGGCGTAGCTTCCCAGGTCGAAGGCGGCACTGTGCCAGAGTCCCGGCACGCAGATGGAATTGATGAAGTGTATATCCGGCACCGTCTCCGGCACCGACCAGGAGCCAAAGGGCTGAGCCGCCACCGCCCAGGTGCCGTCCAGGCACACGGTGAGTCTCTCCCCGACAGCCGGGTTTGCCTCCACTGTCAGAGTCTCAGGCTGAGCCGCGGCGTTGACGGTCACATGGGACAGCAGAAGATCGCCCGCTGTGATCCGCAGGGTCAGTATGTCGCCGGGACGGTACTCTGCCGTCCGCAGGCCGGTGCCGGTATAGGTGTAGCTCCCCGTGGGCGACAGGGTGCCGCTCCCCAGCACCTCCTGCCCCCGGAGCAGGGTGTATGCACCGGACACCTCGGTACAAGAGGTCAGGCTGAACACATTGTACACCGTCTGCCCCTCCGGCACGGTGAAGGTCACACTGTCCCCGGCTGTCATGGCCAGAGAACAGCCAAAGGGCGCCCGGATATCCTCCATAGCCTGAGCCGACAGGTCGCTGGCCGTGACAGTGTTGGCATCCGGCTGGGTGGTCATTGCCTCGCAGGTCAGGAACAGGTAATCCAGATTGCAGTCCACCGCCGGGGAGATCATGATATCCGACCCCTCCGGAATGTAGACCAGCGGGGAGGAGGCAATGTAAGAATAGTCCATATACCAGGAATTGGTTGTAGAGAAGTTGATACTGCCCGTTTCGTGGAACACCTCCTCCCCGGGGTAACGGACCCACAGGGTGATCCGGCTGGTATTCATGGAAGCGTAAGCGATATGGACACAGTTGGCTTCCTGTACATTGGGGAACAGGTAGTACTTCCCGCCCGTGCCGCCCGCCACATATCCGCCGGAGGCATTGGCATCCGGATTGTTGAGGCCGGAGATCCGTGTTGTCATGTCGGCGGCATACACCATGGCCTCCTCACATTCATATCGTGCCATCGGCTTTGTCGCAAAGGTAGCCCCCACCGCCGTGTCGCCGCTTACGGTAAAGGTCGCCTGATTATTGGTAACAGCCACGGGTTCATTCCCCACGGTGATACTTTCCGTCGTATTGTCCCCGGACGGCACTGCCGTCACAGTGACATCCGTGCCCCGCCTGACAAATCCGGAGGCTGACAGTTGAACCGTGCCTCCGGTGACTTCCTGCACCGTCACCCGGTCATAGGGGTCGGTATTGGGCCGGAGGGTGTTCCGCTCTCCGTACACCTCCAGCTCCCAAATGGAAAAGCCGTATGTGCTCAAGGCTCTCTGAAGCTCCCGGATGCGCAGGAAGCGGCCTGTGCCGGACAGTGTCGTCTCCTTCCAGCCGGCATCCGGCGCATCCACGGTGGCCAGCTCCGTGAAGGTCTGCCCATCGTCGGAGATCTCCAGCACATACCGGGAGGGGTGAGCGGCTTCCCAGTTGATCCGGACGCAGGACAGATCGTAGGTGTCCTCCAGATCCAGGACATACCAGGTCTGATCACGGCATCCTCCCCCGGCGGCAAACCGGGTGGATGTGTTCCCGTCCAGGGCTTTCTCCTCTGTCAGGCTGGCAGATTCCTGATGGCAGGCGATGGCCCGCTTGCCCTTGGCAATGTTGGTGCCGTTTTCCGATCCGGTAGCCAGCACGGACAGCGGCAGGCAGGCCGCCCACAGAAGGGATGCTATCACGGTGCAGGCAAGCAGACGGACGAAGGATCGCTTTTCCATGTGTTTCATATGTATGTACCTCCACATGTATGCTGTCAGATCATGGGCAGTTACCGGATCTTCCGGGCCTCGGTGTAGTACCGCTTGTCATGGGCGTGACCCATGGAGAAGGTCTTCCTGGGCAGTGCCCCGTCGGACAGCACCGTGGAAAACAGCTCCTCCTTGGCCATCCCGTCGTACAGGAAGGCCACCGCCCCCGGCCGCCGGGACAGGGACAGAACGGTGTCCTCCCCGTGGATGTAGTCGATGCAGGCACCGGCGGGGGCGGTCTTCTTGTACCCGTCCAGGAAGTCCTGCACGGTGCCCACTGCCAGGCCGGAAACCGGGTGGGGTACAGTCACATCCCCGCACCGGGTGTCCTCCCCTGCCCCATACTGCCAGTGGATGGTCTGGGGAGCGGCCTCCCCGTTCAGCCCCCGGGCATAGGTGCTGAAAGCAGACACCAGATCCTCCGGGTCAACGCCGAAGGCCACCCGGTAGATGGGTTCAAAGACCAGAGAAGCATCGTACAGGTTGACCACCTCCACCAGGGCGTACCGGGCCGGATGGTCAGCCGCCGCCGCACCCAGAGACGCCTTGACCTCCTCATAGCAGGCCTTGGCCGCCGCCAGAGAGTGGTTGCCGTCCCCCACCGCAAAGAGCAGGGGGGCAAGGCCGGGCTTGCCGTACCGAGCTTCCATAGCCTCCGGCGTGATCAGGCACTCCAGGGCTTTCTGTACCCGAGTGATGTCTGCCTCGCCCAGCCAGTAGCCCTTCACATGGCCACCGCCGCCCATCAGATCGTAATCATAGGCCACCGGCAGGGCATCGGCTCCGGGGAGCAACGGTTCAATGACAGTCCGCTCCCTGTCGTCCATGAGCAGCATGACATGGGGCAGCTCCAGAAGGGCGCCCCGGCGCACCGCCATGCGGGGCGGAATGCGTTCCGGCACCGTCTGCTCCGTGGCCCGGATCAGGCTGCCTGCCCCCCGGCGGTAATCGTAGTCCTCCAGATCAATGAGCCCTACTAGACCCCGGCGCACGCTGCCGTCGCCCAGGGTGCGCTCCAGCAGGATCATACTGTCCGGGTGGCTGATCAGCACCCTGCGGGCATAATCCTCCATGGCACGATGGATGGCGGGGGTTCTCTTCTCTGCCTCATCCAGCCATGCCTCCGGCAGGATCAGGCGCAGAGTGGAGGGGGCGTCCCCCACCTGTCGGTCGGCATCCTCCCAGTAATCCGGCTGGCTGGTGTACTGGTCGCAGGCGACACAGGACCAGGCGGTGCCGTCGGTCACGGAAAAGTCGGGCAGGAGAATATCAGCCGGGGAAAAGCAGGTCTTTTTTTTCATATGGGTACAGTTCCTTTCAAGCAAAGCGCATATGGCGTATTTCTGCCTCTATTATACACGATTTCCGCCCGGATTGCAAGAGGCACGGGCAAATTCATGGTCTTCCAAATGTGTATAGAGCCATGTTCGATGCGGCGTTTAATGGTATTTTGTGATATTTATTTTAGGGGAGCCAGCGTTGCTGTTACACAAACAGCAGAAAAGCCTGCGGGGGAAGGGAGGTGAGCTGTAACACTCCTCATAACATCTGCACCCGGAATTCCGACAAAAAACTTGACAAAAGGCGCCGGTGCGTGTATAATGTAGCGTGGTTGGGTTTGCCCCTCGGGGGCGACCCGGGAGAGGCTGACGGGCATCGCCAGCCTCCGCAATGTACCGCCGGAAACGGCACGGAAGGGGATTTTCATGGAAGCAGATAAGCTGGCATTACTCAAACATCAGGCGGCAAGGATCCGCCTCGGCATACTGGACGGCGTTCATGGGGCCGGATCCGGCCACCCGGGCGGATCTCTGTCCATCGCCGACATTCTCTCTTACCTCTACTTTGAGGAAATGCGCATAGATCCCGCCAATCCCACCTGGGAAGATCGGGATCGTCTTGTCCTCTCCAAGGGGCACGCCGCCCCCGCCCTGTATGCCGCACTGGCCGCCCGGGGGTACTTCCCCACGGAGAAGCTGACCACCCTGCGTCAGGTGGATTCCTTTCTGCAGGGGCATCCGGACATGAAGCACACCCCCGGTGTGGACATGTCCACCGGCTCCCTGGGACAGGGCATCTCCGCCGCCTGCGGCATGGCGCTGGCCGCCAAGGTGGACGGCAGGGACTACCGTGTCTACGCTATCGTTGGCGACGGGGAGAGTGAGGAGGGTCAGGTTTGGGAGGCCCTGATGTTCGCCGCCCGGTATGACCTGGACAACCTGTGCGTGGTGATCGACTGGAACGGCCTGCAGATCGACGGGCCGGTCAGCGAGATCGTCAACCCGGCTCCCTATGACGGCAAGCTGGCCGGGTTCGGATGCCATGTCGTCCACATGGATGCCCATGACTTTGATTCCATCGCCCGGGCCTTTGACGAGGCCAAGACCGTCAAGGGCAAGCCCACGGTGATCATCGCCACCTCCGTCAAGGGCAAGGGCGTGTCCTACATGGAGAACCAGGTCAAGTGGCACGGTTCTGCCCCCAACGACCAGCAGTATGCCCAGGCCGTGGAAGAGATCAAGGCGCAGATGTAAGGAGACACGGATATGGAAAACATATGTAACTGGAAGATCGGCGAGAAGGTCGCCACCCGGGAGGCCTACGGAAAAGCACTGGCCGCCCTGGGTGCCGCCCATGACTTTGTGGTGCTGGATGCCGACCTGGCGGAAGCCACCAAGACCTGCTACTTCAAGAAGGCCTACCCCCACCGCTTCTTTGACTGCGGCATTGCCGAGGGCAACATGATCGGCGTGGCCGCCGGCCTGGCCGCCGCCGGAAAGACGGTGTTTGCCTCCTCCTTCGCCATGTTCGCCGCCGGGCGTGCCTTTGAGCAGATCCGCAACAGCGTGGCTTACCCCCATCTGAATGTGAAAATCGCCGCCACCCACGCAGGTATCACGGTAGGCGAGGACGGTGCCACCCACCAGTGCCTGGAGGATCTGTCCCTGATGCGCACTCTGCCCGGCATGACGGTCATCAATCCCGCCGATGCCGTGGAAGCCGCCGCCGCTCTGGAGGCTGTGCTATCGGTGGATGGCCCCTGCTACCTGCGCTTCGGCCGGTATGCCACGCCTGTCTTCCACGATCCCGACACCTACCGATTCCGGGTCGGCAAGGGCGAGGTGGTGGCCGACGGCACCGATGTGACCCTGGTCGCCACCGGTATCATGGTGGGCATGGCCATGGAGGCCGCCGCCACACTGGCTGGGGAAGGCATTTCCGCCCGGGTCATCAACATTTCCACCATCAAGCCGCTGGACGAGGAGCTGATCCTGAAGGCCGCCCGGGAGACCGGGGCCATTGTCACCGCCGAGGAGCACAACATCATCGGCGGCCTTGGCTCGGCGGTAGCGGAGACCGTGTCCGAGGGCTGTCCCGTGCCGGTACTGCGGGTGGGTGTGGCCGATTCCTTCGGCCGCTCCGGCAAGGTGCCCCCCCTGCTGGAGCTGTACGGCCTGACCCCTGCACACATCTGCGAGAAAGCAAAAGCCGCTCTCTCCATGAAGCGGAAGTAAGCAACAACCGAAAGTGAGGAACTGCCATGTCACAGGCAAGATGGATCTGGTACAACGGAGACTTTGAGCTGTACCACAGTATCAAGCTGCACAACCGCCGGGAGGAATTCGACTGCCCGGTGCCCCCCATGTGGACGCTGTCCGCACCCTACCCCAACGCCAACTTCGGCAAAGCCTTTCATGCCGACGGGCAGGACACCTTCCGTGTGCTGACCCCCCACAAGGGATATGTCATCGTGGACGGGCGGCGGTACCCGGTCAATACGGATATTTCCGTTGATGCCGGGGATCACGCCATCTCCGTCGTGGTGCTGGCGGAGAGCGGTTTCCCCTGCATATATGTCAACAGCCGCTACCTGGTCACGGATGACACCTGGGTCGCCAACCGCATGACTGGCAAAGCCTACCCGGTGGGTGCGTCCCCGGTGTACCCCCACCCCGACGATGACCCCACGGTCTTCCCCTTCGCCTACGAGAAGCGGGAACCGGTCAGCGTCACGGAAACAGCCGAGGGTCTGCTGTATGACTTCGGCCGGGAGATGTACGGCCCTGTTCACTTAGAGAATGCCGATCCGGCTCAGCCTGTCCGGGTGGTATACGGTGAGTCCGCCGAGGAAGCCACCGACCCGAAGGAGGCCCTGGTGCGGGAGACCGTCACCGGGAAGGAGCAGTACACCCTGGCTTGCCGTGCCTTCCGTTTTGTCTGTGTCAAGGCAGAGAAAGCCCCCCGGGTCTATGCGGAGTACGAGTATGTGCCCCTGGAAGACAGAGCCTCCTTCTCCTGCAACCGCCGGAATGTGAGGAAGATCTGGGACATCTGCGCCTACACCCTGCACCTGAATTCCCGGGAATTCTTCCTGGACGGCATCAAGCGGGATCGCTGGTGCTGGTCGGGAGATGCGTACCAGTCCCACATGGCCAGCCGCTACCTGTACTTTGACCCGGAGATCAGCAAGCGCACCATTGTGGCCCTTCTGGGCAAGCCGCCCTATGAGCAGCATATCAACACCATCAACGACTACTCCATGTACCTGATCATCAGTGCCTACGAATACTACTACGCCACCGGAGACAGGCAATTCATTGAGATCTACTACGACCGCCTGAAGGCACTGTATGACTTCATGGAAGGCCGGCTGGACGGAGAGGGCTATGTCTGCCAGCGACCCGGCGACTGGATCTTCATTGACTGGTCGGAGATGGACAAGGGCGGCGACCTGTGCGCCGAACAGATCCTGTACTGGCGATGCCGCCTGGCCATGGCAGACCTGGCCGAGGTGTGCGGTCTGGACGGTGCCCCCTACCGGCAGGCGGCCGAAAAGCTCCGCCGCCGCATCCTGAAGGACTACTGGCGGGAGGAGCGGGGCGGCTTCGTGGACTGCTACACCACCGGGCGGGAGCTGATCACCCGCCACGCCAACATTTTCGCCATCCTGTACGACTTCGTGTCCCCGACCCGTGCCCGCAAGATCGTCCGCTCGGTGCTGGAGAATGATTCCGTCACCCAGATCACCACGCCCTACTTCGAGTTCTTCGAGCTGTGCGCCCTGTGCAAGATGGGCAAGCTGGCCGCCGCCCAGCGGAAGATCGAATCCTACTGGGGCGGCATGGTGGCGCTGGGAGCCACCTCCATCTGGGAGGAGTACATTCCGGAGCACACCGGTGCAGAGCATTACTCTATGTACGGCATGAAGTACGGCTGTTCCCTGTGCCACGCCTGGGGCGGCGGGCCGATCTACCTGCTGGGTCGGTACTGCCTGGGCGTTTCCCCCACCTCCGTCGGCTATGAGACCTTCGCAGTGGAGCCCAACCGGGGACTGTACCGCCACATGGAGGGCAAGGTGCCCCTGCCCCGGGGCGGCGAGGTGTCCGTCAGCATGGATGCCCACAGCTGCACCGTGCTTTCCACCCTCCCCGGCGGTACCCTGAAGATCAAGGGCCACACCTGGCCGCTGGAGGCTGGCGTGCCGCTGACCGTGACCTTCTGATCCGTGCCCTTCCATACATCCAATATGACCGCCCCGATGCCGTTTGCGCACCGGGGCGGTACAGACTTTTTCGTCTGCGATTGCGAAAAGCGCAAGATGTACTGGGCGTACATCGAGTTTGTCGGCAAGAAGCAGGTGGGAAAAGATGTGCCGCCGAATCAATCAGCGGTTCCTTATATCTTGCAGTAGGTCATAGCGACCCAACAGGTATTCAGCCCAAGCGTCTGCGCCGTACACACGATCTTTTCGCCATACCATCTGCCATCTACCGTTACAGTTCAGGCAGGGTACAGGAGAACGCCTGGGGGCTTCTTGAAAGAAGCCCCCAGACCCCCCAAGAACTTTCAAAATATGTATAATATTCATGTTCGGTACGCTGTTTAGTGATCTTTTTGTTATCGTTCTCCCAGGGGATACATTGTTGCCGATACCGAAAGCAACAGAAACGCCATCGCGGGGACCCCTGACCCCGCTCTACAGTGGAAAAGGGAGCGTACTGCGGGGGGTAGGTGAACTGTAACCATCTGCCCTCCGCACTTCTCCTCTCCTCTCCTCTCCTCGCATCGCCTTGCCTACACCTCTCCCTGTAAACCGTGGGAGTCGCTTTCGGGTTGGTCGGCAACCGTCAACCAGCGGTCTTTCACCACAGAGCATTGGCATGCCCGTCATACCAATGCACCGCAGGTGACCGTTTCGATCACCTGCGGTGCTACATATATACGGGTCATGATGCGCAAGGATCCTGCCCCAAACGCCGGAAAACCTTATTCGTACCGCCAGAGCAGAGACTGCCTTGGCTCGGCGATCTTCAGCCGCATACCTTTGGTAGACAGCTCATATCCTGTAGCCGAGAAGACCTCGCCCGTATCGGCGTTGGTAAAGCGATACACCTTGTGCATGAACAGCCCCCCCAGCTTCACAGTCACTTCATCATAGGGACTGGCAGCCCGACGGAAGGCAAGGATCACCCCTTGGTGCGTCCTGGCATCGTGCCATTGGGAGGCACTCCATGCGCTGTTTTCCTTGGAGAACGGTACCAGAGGATAGAAGTCCTCGGCGAAGAAGTGCCGGATCGAATGATACTCATCGAAATACTGCTTTGCCCAGTCCAGAGGCTCCCCGGAAGCACCGACCTCCCATTCAGGATCGACATGCTCCCATGTCCGTACAGTCATGCCGTTGCAGTATGCAGAACGGAAGCTGTACAGGTCGCCCAGCGTGGGGCCGTAGCCAATGCCCGCATACGGCATCCACCATGCCGCTTGATTCTGCATCTGATTCGCCTCCGGGAGGCAGTCCCACTTACATTGATAGTCGCTCCGCCACAGCGGGACGGATCGTGACAGCATTTCTATATCGTTCCGGTGTCCGCCCCCGGCGCAGTTGTCAATCAGCAGAGTGGGGAACCGTTCCAGCAGTGTATCCCAGAAACGGTACAAATTGTTGATATACTTGATCTCGGTCATGCCGTGCCGCTCCGGCTCGTCGGCATCGACCCAGAAGGAAAGCGGCGCAATGTTGCAGTCCTGCCGATAGACAGACAGCGACAGCTCCTTGATTTTGTCCGACACCATTTCAATGATGGCATCACAGACCTCATCCTTGTTCAGTGCCGCCAACAGATCACAGGCATTGGGATCGCCGGAGGGCAATGTGTCCACCCAGCGGGACACCGTGGTGCGTACCCGCTCCGGCTCAAACCACAGCATGAAGCCCACTCCGTGACTGTGCAGGTACTCCACAAGATCCCGATACCCGTTAGGATGGTACATCCGATTGACCGTCCACAGACCGATGTTTCCCCAGTCGGCGGTCTGTGTTGCCGTGGTGGTGGATCGAAGAGGCTCGTACCATCCGGCATCCACCCAGCAGGTATCGAAGGGCAGGCCGTGTGCAAACAGCTTGCTCCAACGCTCGATCATATTTGCGGTGGGAACGCCGCCCCAGAATATGGCAGAGAAAGGACACTGCTCCCCACGGGGACTGCCCGGGCCAACGGGAGAGATCTGCCGCATGTAGGAACGAAAGCGGTTATGCGCCTCATTCTGTCCTCGGAAGTACATCATCATGGCGGCGGACGATGTGCGGAAGGACTCGCCCGGGCGTACCCGGAAGCCCTTCTCCGTATACTGGATGCCACTGCGGATGCGCACGGCATCATGCGTGCGGTCTATCTGCACCCGCCATTGTCCTGTCCAGCCAACCGCCAACAGGACGCCGTACTCGTTGCGGTTGATGTCAAAGAAGGGGGACTTGCCCAGTCCGGAACGCCCTGCCTGACAGGAGGAGTGAAAGGTATCACCTTCCCACAGCCGGACATAGGAAGAGGAGTAATCATCCTGTTCCACATTGGCACCCTTCGCTTCAAAGATGCGCAGCGTCCTCGGCTCCCAGGTGTCCTGACGATCCCGGCGGGAGGGCCTGGGATCGGAGTCGAAGGGAACTGTCACATCGCAGTCCCACAGATCGGTTACAAGACCGCTGTCGTGATCCGTAGGGTTTTCCCAATGGTTGACCCACCAGAAGACCCGCTGGTCAGGGTACCGCTTCAGCGTGCAGGTCAGAATCAGACCGTCCGGCAGGGTATACTTTACGCCATCCGCAGACCGCTGGATCTTCTTGTCGAGGGCGGCAAAGGGAACGCTGTCATAGAGGAAGGACAGATTGGGGATCACATCGTCGCTGACCGGGCGGATGCGATAGCCGTACATGAACTCCGCATCCGTCAGCGGCTCACAGGACGGCTGTGTGGAGCGGATGCGTTCTACCCTTCCGCAGTCGTAGCGGTAGTAGTTGCCGGGCGTGTCGGATCGGCCGGCGAAAAGGAAAGTGTGCCCCGGACAGTCCACCGCGTTCTTTTTGGTGAAGACAATATCTCCGGGCATAAGGTCTGCCACCCGATGAACTTTTGCAAAACCGTGGTCGATACACCAGTTTGTCAGCTGGGGGCCGGACACACAGAGCCCCTGCTGATATGGCTGATCGGTATACCCCAGAATGTACAATACCCATCCCACGAAGCGGTCACAGCTCACCAGCTTTGCCTCGTGGTTGATGGCAGGATTGATGGGTGCATCGCCGTAGTTGAAGTTCTGATCCCGCACATAGTCGCACACCTCTTTGGCGTTACGCAGGATCTCGCTGACGAATGTGCCAAAGGGGGCATACAGGATGTCATCGCCACCTTCTGCCCGGACGGTGGCACCAAACCGGGCATTCTCATCGGCATAGGCCGTGGCTTTCTCCAGGCTGTCAAAGCAGGCCGGCTGTGTACCGGCGGAGGTGCAAATGAATGTCTGCTGTTTCATGTGTTTACCCTGTTTGCCGCTGTGCGCCACAGGTATCTGTGCCCGTGATGGCACACGGCAACCTTCCATGTGTCATTTTGTTTTGGCTTCGTTACCGGCGGAAGCATCCGCCGGTACGGACATTATACAGGATACGGATATATTTGTCAAGACAAAAAGCTCGAGGAAGCAAAACTTTAGGAAACACTGATTTAGTGAGGTTGTACATATTCGGCACGGTTTTTTCGTCTGCGATTGCGAAAAACGCAGAATGTGCCGGATGTACATCCAGTTTTTCGGCAAGAAGCAGACGGAAAAAGATGTGCCGAAGATGTGCCGCCGAATCAATCAGCGGTTCCTTAAATTTGAAGTTGATTCAAGCATCCTTGTAGGGCGGGGGCTTGCTCCCGCCGGAGAAGACCCCGATAAAAACCTCCCTTGTGTAAAGGGCGTTACATCAGCGAAGCGTGACGGAGGGATTGTTCTTTCGGCGGGAGCAAGCCCCCGCCCTACGACAGATCATTTTGCCTTATCCTGATATCGGCTATCAGAAAATAAAGTTTAAGAAAACGCTGATTTAATGAGGTGGTACAGATTCGGTACAGATTTTTTCGTCTGCGATTGCGAAAAACGCAAGATGTACTGGATGTACATCCAGTTTTTCGGCAAGAAGCAGGCGGGAAAAGATGTGCCGAAGATGTGCCGCCGAATAAATCAGCGGTTCCTTAAATTGTTACGCCGCACTACCATTGCCAAAACACGCATAAAGCATGGTGTCACGCAGTAATTCCACAGCTACTCGGCAGAACTGGAACCTTGAGTAGCCATAAAATAACCGGATATTGTGAATAGAATGTAAATTTTGAAAAACCCCCTTGCAATCGGTGGGGAAGTATACTATAATATGGCCAGTGGTGAAAAGTGGTGCGAAGTGTGGAACTTTGGTGCGATTTGAACCCGAGATCCCAGGGCTGTGAATGAGACAGCCGGGGACAAAAACCGAGGGAAGGAGGACTGCGGTATGCTGACCGGCGAATACAGACATTCGGTTGACCCGAAGAACAGACTTTTCATTCCGGCGAAGCATCGGGAGGAATTGGGGCCTTCTTTCATGATCGTCAAAGATGTGCGCGGTCCTCGCCTGAAGGTCTTCTCCATGGAAGCGTGGGAGGCATACATTGCTCCCATCCGTAAGCAGGAACGCAGACTGGCCGAAAGTGCCCTGCGCTTCCTACATAAGGATGCCGTCACCGCAGAGCCGGACTCCCAGGGGCGTGTGCTCCTGACCCCCGGACTGCTGGCCTATGCCGGCATTACCAAGGAGGCCGTGGTGGTCGGATGCGCCGACTACTGCGAGATCTGGTCAGCCGAGCGGTACGAGGCCGAGGTGAGCGGGGAGGATCCCGAACTGCTCCGGGCCGAGCTGGAAAAGCTGGGGCTGTGAGCTGTGGGCTGTAAGATGTGATCTCCCATGGACAAGGATCAGGACTTGACAAAAGAGGGCACCGCCGGCTTCTCTCATGTGCCGGCGATGCTGCATGAATGTATAGAGGGACTGGCTATCCGCCCGGAGGGCGTGTATGTAGACGGCACTGCCGGCGGAGGCGGCCATTCCTTTGAGATCGCCCGCCGGTTGGACACTGGCCTGCTGATCGCCATAGACCAGGACGAGGCCGCTGTCAGAGCCGCCTCTGCCCGACTGGCTCCCCTGGGGTCAAGAGCCGTGGTGGTCAGGAACAATTTCTGCCGCCTGGACGAGGTGTGCCGGGATTTGCATATAGACCGCATAGACGGGATCCTGCTGGATCTGGGGGTCTCCTCCTACCAGTTGGACACGCCGGAGCGGGGATTCTCCTACATGGCGGATGCCCCGTTGGATATGCGGATGGATAACAGACAGACAAAGAGCGCATACGATATAGTCAATACCTACTCCGAGGCCGAGCTTCGCCGCATCCTCTATGCGTACGGCGAGGAAAAGTTCGCCGGGCGCATCGCCGGGCGGATCGTCCGGGTCAGGGAGCAGGAACCGATCAGGACCACGGGTCAGTTGGCTGAGCTGATCAAGGAGGCCATTCCGGCGGCGGCCCGGGAGGGGGGACATCACCCCGCCAAGCGGTGCTTCCAGGCCATCCGCATTGAGGTCAACCGGGAACTGGATGTGATCCGACCCGCCCTGGAGGCGGCGCTGGAGCGGCTCAACCCGGGGGGACGCATGGCGGTGATCACCTTTCACTCCCTGGAGGATCGCATCGTCAAGCAGACCTTTGCGGATATGGCCACCGGGTGCACCTGCCCCAAGAGCCTGCCGGTGTGCGTCTGCGGACGGAAGCCCAGAGTCCGGATGGTGACAAGGAAGCCGGTCACACCCAGCGAGGCGGAGCTGACCGCCAATCCCCGCGCCCGCAGTGCCAAGCTGCGTGTGGCGGAGAAGATCTAAGGAAACGCTGATTGAATGAGGTGGTACAGATTCGGTACAGATTTTTTCGTCTGCGATTGCGAAAAACTCAAGATGTACTGGATGTACATCGAGTTTTTCGGCAAGAAGCAGGCGGGAAAAGATGTGCCGAAGATGTGTCGCCGAATCAATCAGCGGTTCCCTAAATATCATAGATCATTTCCCATCGTTGATAGACTCCCCCACCGGGGACAAGCCCCGGAATCTGACGAAAGGAGCCATCGGTTATGAATCAGGAGTATACCCGGCAGACGCCCCTGACCCTGTCCGGCGGCGGCAGCAGTGCCCGCCTCCTTAAGGACAGTGAGCTGTCAGCCACAGAGCGGCGGCGCAAGGATGCGGAATCCGAGGCCACCGACAGCCGCTACATAGATATGCTCTGCCAGAGGTACCGTGACCGGGGCATTGCCAGTAAGGTTCACGCCGATGCCGCCAGGCAGAAGAAGAAGGAGGCACTGGACAGGGCCATCGCTCCCGGTGCCTATGTCATGACAGAAAAGCTGTCGGGGAAGGAAAAGCCGAACCGGTACCGGAGCGGCGTGGCCGACGGGAAGCGGTTCATGACCGTGGATGACTTCGACCGGTATTACCACGACCAGCGGGGCTACAGGTTTCCCCAGTACCGGGCCAGCACCGTGACATCCACCCGGAGGAATCCGGCGGAGCTGTCAGCGGAACAGATGGCCGAGGCCGTGGACGCAGGGGAGGTACTCCTGCCAAAAAAAGCCGGTTGGCTTACTGATACGGACAAGTGCCCTGCCCTGGTTCGGAAGCTGTTGAAGTACCGTTTCTTCCAGCGGTTGAACCAATGGGCCGGCGAGACCTTTCCCCGGGAAACAGAGGTGGTTCGTGCCAAGCGTAAGGCACAGCCCTTCCCTGTCGGTATGACGGTTGCACTTGCCATCGTGGCTGTGTCCATGTCCATGGTCATCAGCAGCACGGTATTGGTAAGCCAGTCCACAAGGGAAGTCAGCGAACTGAAGGACAAGTTGGCTGAGCGTCAGGAGATCCTGGGAGATTTGTCTGATGAACTGGATCTGAAGAATGACCTGCTTGGCATTGAGGACAAGGCCGTCAATGAGCTGGGCATGGTCGGGGAGAAGTATGTGAGCGGGGCTTACCTGGAAGGGGATGCCCAGGACTACCTGGAGGTATACGGCAACGGCAGTCAGGCAGACCGGGAGGACGAGGAGAAGTCCGGCTGGGCGGCTATCCTGAGTGCTTTTGGCATCGGGCGGGATTGAGCCGCATGCCGGAAGGCCTTTTGCCGGAGACAGGCATATCGGAGGGGTGAGCGTCATACCCTATGGATGGGCGCACCCGGGCCGGCCGTGACCGGTGTATGATAGGAATGGGCGGCGTGTGTATCACACCGTCGGGGGGCGTGACCACTTCGCCGCCGGCGTGTGAACAGGACGCCGCCCGTTTTTCCGCCCGGCCTATCCCACCGGATGGCCGTGAAAAGCATGGAAGTGAAAGGAGGCAACCACATGAGACATACAGGGGGGGAGAGAGCGGAGAATACCAGCCCGATCCTGCATCCTACCGACACCGGCACCCTGCGGCGAGCCGCCATCATCGGGGTCGTGATCCTTGTGGCCTTCGTGTACCTGCTGATCCGCATCCTGTTGCTCCAGACGGTGGGGTATGAGAAATACCAGAACAAGGTGCTGAACCAGTTGACCACCGAGTCCTCCACACTGGCGGAGCGGGGCAAGATATACGACGCCAACGGGGTACTGCTGGCTACCAATGTGACCACCTACCGGATCTTCATTTCCCCCCGCTCCATTGCGGCCTACTCCGAGGAGTCCGGCGTGCAGTACGATGAGCTGATCGCCCGGGGGCTGTCGGAGATCCTGGACACCACCTATGAGAATGTCATGAAGCAGACCACCTACACCCGCTACCTGGACAGGACCATCGCCCGCCAGGTGGATCAGGACACGGCGGGCCAGGTGGAGGCCTTCATCGACGAGAACGCCTTGCAGAATATGATCTTCCTCCAGGCGGGCAGTACCCGGTACTACCCCTACAATACCATGGCCTGCCATGTACTGGGCTTCACCACCAGCGACGGGGCCGGTGCCTACGGCCTGGAATTGCAGTATAATCAGCTGCTGGCAGGGACCAACGGCAAGTACATCACCGCCAGAGACTCCCATGGGAATGAAATGCCCTACGAGTACCAGAGCTACATTGAGGCGCGGGACGGCTATTCCATAGTCACCACGCTGGATGTGTATGTGCAGTCGGTGCTGGAGGAGCAGTTGGCTACCGCCTACATCGAGTCCCAGGGGCAGGCACGGGCCTGCGGCATCGTGGTGGATGTGAAGACCGGGGGCATTCTGGGCATGGCGACCTACCCGGATTTTGATCTGAACCAACCCCAGGCTCTCAACGCTGACAGCCTGGCTGCCCTGCGCTCCAGTGGGTTCGCCGCCGACAGTGAGGAGTACCTGGCACTCAAGCAGGAGCTACAACTGACCACATGGGCCAACAAGGCCATCACCGAGGCCTACATGCCCGGCTCGACTTTCAAGATCGTCACCGCTTCCATGGCCTACGAGGAGAACCTGGTCAACCCCACTGAGACCTTCTACTGCCCCGGATACTACAAGGTCAATGGCATCACCATCCACTGCCACAAGACCACTGGGCACGGTTCTTTGACCTTTGCCCAGGGCATCCAGCAATCCTGCAACCCGGTGCTGATGATGATGGGCCTGCGGATCGGCCTTGACCGGTTCTACAATTACTTCCGCTCCTTCGGCTACATGGAAAAGACCGGCATAGACCTGCCGGGGGAGGGGGTCAGCATATTCTACACCAGGGACAACTTCAAGGAACTGGATCTGGCCACCGCCTCCTTCGGACAGAACTTCAAGATCACCCCCATCCAGCAGATCATGGCTGTGGCCACGGTGGCCAACGGCGGGTACCTGGTGACGCCGCACCTGCTCAAGGAGGTGCTGGACAGCGAGGGGAATGTGGTCAAGACCTACGAGACAGCGGTGCACCGACAGGTCATCTCCACCGCCACCGCCCGCACCCTGGCCACCATCCTGGAGGAAGGCGTGTCAGGCAACGGCGGTGCCAAGAACGCCTATGTGGCGGGCTACCGGGTGGCCGCCAAGACCGGTACCTCCGAAAAGGTGGATAAGAAGGATGAGAGCGGGCGAGAATACTATGTCTGCTCCTGCGTGGGCTTTGCGCCTGCCGATGACCCCCAGGTGGCGGTACTGATCCTGGTGGATGAGCCAACCGCCGGTATCATATACGGTAGCTATGTGGCCGCCCCCTACCTGGCCAATGTGATGGAGGCCATTCTGCCGTACCTGGGCGTGGAGGCGGTGTATACCGACAAGGAGCTGGCCAACATGGCACTGACTGTGCCGACCTACATCGGATGGAGTGCCAGCCTGGCCCGGTCGTACGCCCAGGAGCTGGGCTTCGAGGTGGAGATCGTGGGGGAGGGCACCTATGTGCGTGCCCAGTCTCCGGCGGCAGGGGTCAAGGTGGAATCCGCCCGAGCCAGGATCATCCTGTACACGGACAGCAAGACGGAGCATACCATGGTGACAGTTCCTGACCTGTCCGGCAAGACAGCCGTGGCGGCCAATGAGACGCTGGCCAACCGGGGACTGAACATCCGCATCCAGGGTACCAACAACTACCTGTCCGGCACCGGGGCCGTGGCCATCGCCCAGGATCCCGCTCCGGGCACCCAGGTGGAGGCGGGCACGGTCATCACCGTGACCTTCCGTAACAAGGACGAGACGGAGTAGAAGACAGCGTAGCGCAACGCAATCAAAACAGTCCTGCCGAAAGTCGGCAAAAATATGACAAAAGAACAGATGTCCAAAGCGGCGGCTGACAAGCCTGCCGCCGCACCATGCCACACCATCACAGCGACACAGCAGGAGGCTATATGGAGACATCTGAAGATCAGAGAGGGAAGACCCTTGGCGGCCAAAGAGAGATGACCCTGTCCCGCCTGTGCGGCGAGGCCGGGCTGGACTATCCGGCGGAGGCCGGGGGGATGATGATCCGGGGGGTGACGGCTCACTCCCGCCGGGTCAGGCCGGGGTGGCTGTTCGTGGCTGTCCCCGGAATGCACACCGATGGGCGGGTCTACATTCGCGAGGCTTTTGCGGCGGGGGCGGTGGCGGCGGTGTATCAGCCGGACACCGACGGGCAGGGAACCGTCCAGGGGGCTGGACATACAGACCAGCCCGCAGTTTCCGGTCAGGGTCTGCTCCTCCCGGCGGACAATGTCCGGGTGACTATGGCTCGGCTGTTCGACACCTGGTACGGGCACCCGGGGCGGCGGCTCCGGCTGGTGGGTGTCACCGGTACCAACGGAAAGACCACCGTGTCCTTCATGCTGTACCATATGCTCAAGGCGGCAGGCTGTCCCGTGGGGATCATCGGTACGCTGGGCGCAGTGTCCCCGGCTGGGCCGGTGGAGATCCGCCCGGCGGATGAGCGGGCGGCCATGACCACTCCCGACCCGGAGGAGCTGTACGCCATTCTGGAGCGCATGGCGGACGCAACACCGCCTGGCGAGATGGGAAGTGTGGTCATGGAGGTCTCCTCCCATGCCCTGGCACTGGGCAAGGTGGAGCCGCTGTCCTTTGAACTTTCGGTCTTCACCAACCTGTCTCCGGAGCATCTGGATTTCCACGGCACGGCGGAGGCATACTTTGAGGCCAAACAGCGGCTGTTCGCCCGCTCCCGCCTGGGGGTCATCAACGGGGACGACCGGTGGGCACGGAGCCTGCCCTCCCTGGGTCTTTCGGTGGAGCGGTGGATGATATGCCGCAGTGCCCCCGCCACCTCCCCGGCGGCGGTAGCCTGTCCGGACGGGAATTGCGACCGTTGCCTGGCCGAACAGATCCGCTCCCTGGGCCTGTTCGGTATGGAGTACCGGCTGACCACACCGGATGCCCGCCTGCGCCTGGTCTGCCCGGTGCCGGGACAGTTCTCGGTGATGAACTCCATGGAGGCCGCCGTGGCGGCTCTGTCCCTGGGGGTGTCGCCGGGGGTGGTCAAGGACAGCCTGGCTTCCTTCCCCGGGGTGCCGGGGCGGCTGGAGCGGATCCTGCCGGGGGCGGGGTATGAGACGGACTTCTCGGTGTTCATTGACTTTGCCCACACGCCCATGGCTCTTGAGAACCTGCTCCTGACCTTCCAGCGTCTGCGGCAGGGGGCCGGAGCGGCGGGGGATGGTGCCGGGCGGCCGGGAAACGGTCAGTCGGTGCGGCGGATCGTGGTGCTGTTCGGATGCGGCGGAGACCGGGATCGCTCCAAGCGGCGAGCCATGGCCCGGATCGCCTCCCGGATGGCGGATGTGGTGGTGGTCACCTCGGACAACAGCCGGAGCGAGGATCCCCAGGCCATCATTCGGGACATTCTGACCGGCATCGACCGGGAGAGCGAGTATGCTGTCATCCCTGACCGGGCCGAGGCCATCCGGCACACCATCCGGTACGCCCGCCCGGGGGACATCATCCTGCTCTGCGGCAAGGGGCATGAGACCTATGAGATAGACCGCACCGGGCGGCATCCCTTCAGCGAGCGGGACATCGCCCTGGCCGCCTGGCGGGAGCGGAGCGGTGGCTGATACAGGACGGGGCACCCGCCTCGCATGAAAAGGAAAGGACGGCGCACAGATGAAAGTGACATTTGCCAAGGGGTCGATCCCCATGGACACCCTGGCCCGGTGGGCCGGTGGGGAGCTGATCCTGCACCGCATCGGTACCGTGCCGGTGGCAAGCACGGCCTGTACGGATTCCCGGGAGGCGGATTCCGCCCCGGATGCCGGCACCCTGTTCTGCGCCATCCGGGGGGAGCGAGTGGACGGACACAGCTATATAGCCGCCGTGGCGGCTCACCCGGGGCTGTACGGGTGCGGGTGCTTTCTCTGTGAGCGGATACCGGATGCCCTGACCCGGGCGGACACGCCCTTTGCGGCCATCCGGGTGGAGGATACCGTAGCCGCCCTGTCCCGCATGGCCGCCGGATACCGGATGCAGGAGTTGCCCGTCCTGCGGGCGGTGGGCGTGACCGGGAGCGTGGGGAAGACCACGGTCAAGACCTGCTGCGCCGCCGTGCTGGAGGGTGGTTTCTCCACCTACCACCGGGATGGCAACTTCAACAGCGTCATCGGCCTGCCCCTGTCCGTTATGGAGATCAGCCCGACCCATGAGATGGCTGTGCTGGAGATGGGCATGAGTGCCCGGGGGGAGATACAGGCCATGTCCGGGGCGGTGCGCCCCCACATTGGCATCATCACCAATGTGGGCACCTCCCACCTGGAGCATTTAGGCAGCCGGGAGAATATAGCCCGGGCCAAGCTGGAGATACTGACAGGCATACAGCCGGGGGGATACCTGCTGGTACAGGGGGACGAGCCACTGTTGCAGGATCCTGCCCTGCTGGTGGAGACCGGACGGTCGGATGTACACATCCTGCGGCTGTCCCTGACCGACCCCGCCGCCGATGTGTATGCCCGCCCGGCGGAGGCTCCGGAAAACGGCGGCATGGCCTTTGACCTGACCCTGCCCGGCGCACACTGGCCGGGGATGACCATCCCCGCCCCCGGCGCCCACATGGTGCAGGCGGCGGCCTTCGGGGCGGCGGTAGGGTACCTGTGCGGGCTGGATCAGGGGGCTGTGCAGGCCGGACTGACCCGCTACCGCCCGGCGGCTCTGCGGCAGACGGTGCGGCTGGCGGGGGGCGTGTACCTGTTGGAGGACTGCTACAACGCCGCCCCGGAGTCCATGGCGGCGGCTCTGGAGGTGCTGGACATGACAGCCGGGGCAGGGAAGCCCGGCGAAACGGTGAAAAGTCCTGACGCACAGCCGGATGGCCCCGCCCCCACCGGGCGGCGTATCGCCGTGCTGGGGGACATGAAGGAGCTGGGTCGGGACACAGCCGCTCTCCACCGGGGGGTGGGACGGCTGTGCGCCGGACGGCGGCTGGACGGCCTTGTGACCGTGGGTGCGCTGGCCGCAGAGATCGCCCGGGGAGCCTGTCAGGGCGGCATGGAGCCTGCCCGTGTGCTGACTCTGGGAGCGGACGGTGAGCCGGTGGATCCGGCGGTGGCGGCGGCATGGCTGGCCGACCTTGTCAGGCCGGGGGACACTGTCCTCTTCAAGGCCAGCCGGGCGATGGGACTGGAGCGCATCTCCCAGGCTCTGTCCCGCTTGCTGGACAGGTGACGGACAGGCAGGCTGTACCGGGTACGGACAAAAGACACAGGAAAGGACATACATGACATGGAATGGTTACAAACAATGGGCGTGACGGCAGGTATACTGGGCGGGGGGGCGTTGCTCCTTTCCGCCGTGTTCGGAGGGATCCTTCTGCCCATCCTGCGCAGATTCAAGCTGGGACAGCACATCTTTGAGGAGGGGCCGTCCTGGCACAAGAGCAAGGAAGGCACGCCCACCATGGGCGGGCTCAGCTTCATTCTGGCCTTTCTTCTGTGCGTGGCGGGTTACGCCGTGTACCGGGCTGTCCGGGGGGAGGGGAGGGAGCTGATCCCCCTTGCGCTGACGGTGGTCTTTGCCCTGGGGAACGGGGCCATTGGTTTCGTGGACGACTACTGCAAGCTGATCAAGAAGCAGAACGAGGGCCTGACCGAGCGGCAGAAGCTGTTGCTCCAGGTGGTGCTGGCGGCGGCCTACCTGATCATGATGCGGGCCACCGGGCACCTGGAGACCGCCCTGCACATCCCCTTCACGGACTTCTACCTGGAGCTGTCCTGGTTCGCCTACGCTGTCTACCTGCTGGTGCTGGTGGGCTTTGTCAATGCCACCAACCTGACCGACGGGCTGGACGGGCTGGCTTCCTCCGTGTGCGCCACCGTGGCCGCCTTCATGCTGGCCTTCTCCTTCCTCACCGGCTCCTTTGAGATCTGCTCTCTGTCCTGCGCCCTCCTTGGCGGTATGCTGGGCTTCCTGATCTACAACCATCATCCGGCCCGGATGTTCATGGGGGACACCGGCTCCCTGTTCCTGGGCGGGGTGATCATGGGGTGCGCCGTCATGGCCGGGGAGCTGTTGCTCTTCGTGCTGGCGGGCTTCGTGTTCGTGCTGGATATGCTGTCCAGCCTGATCCAGCGGTACTACTTCAAGCTGACCCACGGCAAGCGGCTGTTCAGGATGGCCCCGTTCCACCACCACCTGGAGAAGTGCGGATGGCGGGAGGGGCAGATCGTGGCTCTGTTTGCCGGGGTGTCGGTGCTGTTCTGCCTGCTGGCGTTTCTGAGTTGTATTCTTTGAGCAGAAAAAGCAAGGGAAGGGAGGTGTGACCCATGTTCAAGGGCAAAGGCCCCGGCCGCTGGGATAAGCAGAAGAAAGAGCGGCGTTCCCTGGAGGATCGGATGGATGCCCTGGGGGACAGACTGGATCGCTCCATGGAGCCAGGCGACCCCATCTACAGCGAGCCGGTGTACAGGAAGCAACCGCCTCTCCTGGAGTCAGACTATGTGTTGGTCAAAGGGCCGGTGGACATTCCCTTCCTGCTCATCGTGGTGGCATTGGCTGTGTTCGGAGCCATCATGGCGTACAGTGCCAGCTCGGTGTATGCGGCCCAGTACCACGACGACAGCGCCTACTATGTCAAACGGCATCTGTTCTACCTGCTGGTTGCCTTCGCCGTCACCGCCGTGTTCGTCATCAAGGCCCGGCCCTGGTTCTGGCGGATGTTCGGCGTGTGCGCCTACATCATCTCCGTCATCCTTCTTTTGCTGGTTCTGGTCATCGGATCCAGCTACGGGTCCGGGGCTACCCGCTGGATCAGCATCGGCCCCATATCCGTACAGCCCTCTGAAATTGCCAAGATGGCGGTCATCCTGGTCATCGCCCTGGTCATGACCAAGCATGAAAAACAGATCGCCGCCCGGCAGAAGTTCGGCGGTCAGTTCCGCTACGGGGTGCTGTACCCCATGTGCATCTTCGGCTTCATCTGCGTGCTGGTCATGCTGGAGCATCACCTGTCCGGTATCATCATCATCGGCCTTCTGGGCATTGTCACCATGTTCCTGGGCGGGACGGATAAGAAGTGGTTCTTCATCATCTTCGGCGTGGGGACGGTGGCCGTCCTGCTGGTTCTGCTGGTGTCGGATTACGCCCAGGCTCGGGTGATCACCTGGCTGAATATCGACGCAGTAGACCCTCTGGGGGCGGCCTGGCAGACCCTGCAGGGGCTGTATGCCATCGGTTCCGGCGGATTCTTCGGCGTGGGGCTGGGCAACAGCCGGCAGAAGTACGGCTATGTCTCCCAGCCCCAGAACGACTTCATTTTCACCATTGTCTGCGAGGAGCTGGGCTTCATCGGCGCAGTGCTGGTGGTGGTGCTGTTCGGCCTTTTGGTGTGGCGGGGCTTTCGCATCGCCTCCAAGGCACCCGACAAGTTCACCGCCCTGGTCGCTTACGGGCTGACCGCCAAGGTGGCTCTGCAAACCATCCTGAATATTGCCGTGGTCACCAACTCCATGCCCAACACCGGTATCTCCTTGCCGTTCTTCTCCTCCGGCGGTACCTCCCTGATCCTCCAGATCTTCGAGATGGGCATCGTGCTGAATATTTCAAGGTACTCCTACCAGAAACGGTAAAGAGGACAGAAGAAAATACCGTTCAAGCACTTAGCCGTGATGTATTCAACTCGTCCCCTTCATATTAAGGAACCGCTGATTGATTCGGCGGCACATCTTCGGCACATCTTTTCCCGCC
>CAMEON010000023.1 GCA_945929845.1 uncultured Clostridia bacterium
AGTCCCCGGTAGCCCATGCGCCGAGCCAGGGCGGCCCACAGCTTGAGAAAATCATACCAGTTGTCGTCGTCAATGATGACAGACACAGGGAAGCCCAGCTCCACCCGGGCCTCTGTCTTGGTGGCATACTCCCCCCGGAGCCAGCGGAGGCAGGCACTCATGCGGGTCTGAGCCGCCTCTCCCCCCTCCAGGTAGGCCCGGTAGTAGGAAGTGATGACCCGGGCGAAGTCAAAGCCGCCCACCAGGAACTCCAGCTCCCGCATGGTGTCGCTGACCCGGGCACTCATCCGATCGGCGAAGCGGCTGTCCTCCGGGGACAGCCCCTCCCGGAGCAGGTCATCC
This sequence comes from uncultured Clostridia bacterium, assembly GCA_945929845.1. Classification (GTDB taxonomy): domain Bacteria; phylum Bacillota; class Clostridia; order Oscillospirales; family CAG-272; genus CAMEON01. The sequence goes on from CAMEON010000023.1 coordinate 343, forward strand.
TGCATCTGCCCGATCCAGCGGGCGATCAGCTTGGGCAGTGCCCCGCCATCCGGGGAAGCCTTGGAGGCCAGATTCTTCATCAGCTCCCGGTAGGTGGCCACGCCGGAGCCGCCGCTGCCGTACAGCCGTCGCTCCGGGGACAGGTCGGCATCGGCGGTCAGGAAATCCCGCTCCAGGGCATACCCCCGGATCAGCTGGATCAGGAAGCTCTTGCCGCTTCCGTACCGTCCGATGAGGAACCGCATGGTACCGCCGCCGCTGTCCAGGTGCTCCAGGTCAGAGAGCAGGGCGGCGATCTCGTCCTTGCGCCCGATGGCAATGTAGGGCGCACCGGCCCGGGGCACCACCCCGGCGGACACCGAGGACAAAAGGGATCCCAGGATCCGGCGGGGCACCCTGACCTCCCCGGCTCCGCCCGTGGTAGCTGTATTCATATCCGTTCCGCTCATGTGAACACTCCTTTTCCGTGTAAATATCTGCCTGTCCGGCCATACGGACAGGTCAGGGGGCATCTTCCAGCAAGGCTCGGACGGTCTCCCGGTAATCCTCCAGGACGACATAGGTGCCGTCCCCCCGATCCTCCAGGATCACATCGAAGATCTCGTTGTCCGCCGTGATGCTGTTGACCCGGTCAGCCAGGGCATCCGGCATGGTGTGCCAGGCATCCGCCAGCGACCGCTGGCCAGCCCTGTCCTCCGCCAGAGCCAGCCGGACAAAGGCACACAACGGCCCCAATGCCGCCCCCAGGCCCCCTGCTTCGGGGGCTGTGACGGCGGTGGCCTCTGCGGGGGTAGCCACCGCAGGTGCCGGGGTGGCTGTCTCCCGGGGTGGCTCCGGTGCGGTGTCCGGCTCCTCCCCGCCGTCCCCTCCGAAAGCCTCGGTCAGGATCCGGGTGGTCTCCCAGGAGTCCCGCTCGATGGCGGCCGCATCGGCCATAGACACCTCCTTGCGGGGCAGATCGTACAGAGCCTCGTACGCCGGCCTCGGTGCCGCCTGCGCAGGGGATGCCGCCGGGCGGGCGGGAGCCAGGGGGGCCAGGTAGTCATCCAGCGCATCCTTCACCGAGGCGGGCAGGGACATGACCGACAGCCGGGAGCGGACGCCGATCCAGCTCCGCAGACGATTCTCCATATGCCTGACCATGTCGCCCACCAAAAACCGCAGTTCATGGGAGCGGGAGAAGGAGGTGTAGGACACCAGGATCCGCCGTTTGTTCTGGTAGGCGCAGAGGGCACCGGTGTAGGCATCCCGGATCATGCCGGAGTCCTGAAGCTGGATGAGGGGCGGCTTCCCGTTCCTACCCAGAAGCAGGGGCAGGACAGCCGAGATCCCGCCGGGGATCACCCTGTCAAAGAGCGGCCCATGCTCTCCGGCGGCAAATTTGCTTTTATGGTAATCATACTGACAGCAGTAGCGCAGAAGGATCCGGGCACTTTCCATGTCGTGGCCTTCCCCGCTGACGGTGTCGGACAGGTAGAATTCCTTGAGTTGGCTGATCCGCACGATCTCATCCAGTGCCGGAGCCAGCCGATCCACCGGGGCGTTCAGGTGGTGGAGCAGGCAGAAGTCACACAGCCACTCGCACATGTAATGATCCAACTGCGGGTACGCCTTGCGGTAGGCCATCCACAGGTCTGCCATGCCGTCCCGGATGCGTGCCGCCTCCCTGCCTCCGGCGGTCTCCAGGGGCAGGTTGATCAGTTCAAACAGGTAGAGCAGGATGTAGGCATAGTCGGTATCGGGGTAGGAACCGTGCCGCACCCTGTCCCGCCAGGTCAGGTACCAGGCAAGCTGGCGGCGGCTCAGCTGGGCATACTGGGGAAAGAAGGAGAAGAAGGGCTCCTGCCGGGCTTCCCTCGTCCGGATCGGCTCCATGGCGGCGTACCGTTCCACATCCTTGGTGAACTGATCAAAGTAGTGGTAATTGGAACGCCAGGCGTACACCTGCACCCGGTGGAGCAGGACGCCATCCGGGTCGTACTCATCTATGGGCTGAGCTCCCTCCTGCTCCTTGGCCGTGTGGGGCGGTACATAGTGGGGGGTACCCAGCTCCGTCCCGGACAGCGGGCCGGTGCCCTCCGGCACTGCCTTCTTCGGGGTCGCCCCGGCGGTGGTCTTCCCGGCAGAGGCTGCCCCGGCGGGTGCCGACTGGTCTGGCCTGACCGTCAGGGGAGCCGGGCGGACAGTCTCTGCCGTGTCTGCGCCCTGCCCCCGGCCGGAGGCAGAGGCAGGGGTAAATTCCACCTCCACCGCCTGGGGTGCCTGCGTCTTCCCTTGCAACGGGCTTCGGTTCCCCGTGCGGGTCGGGCCGGGCTTTGCGGGAATCAGCCGACTGATGTCCCAGAAATCATCCAGCTCCCTGTCACGATCCTTCCTGTCCCCGTCCTTTATCTCTGCCACGGAACCACCCCCCTTTCCTATGCAAAAATGCGTGTTGGGTAATACATTATTGTATCATACATGCGTCCGTTTGTCAACCGTTCACACGAAAAGGCAGAATAATTTTAGAGACGGGGAGTTACCGTTCAGGCACCTGACCGTGAGGTATCTGGTTTTCCCATGCATATTGTAAATCTCATAGCCCCATCCCCCCACCCCCTTCCCGGCGGGAAGGGGGCAGAGTCTAAGTTTTTTTGCAAGGGGCCTGCGGCCCCTTGCATCCCTGCCTTTTTACGCCGGACGCCAGCTGTGCTAACCGGATGTTGTATAACACTGGGCGCATTTGCAGGGGAGCCGGGGACGGCAGTCCCCGGCGAAAAATCTTTCGTCTCCCCCTTCCCCGCCGGGGAAGGGGGTCGGGGGGATAGGGCAAAGCCCAGTCAGAAAATCTATCTGGGACATAGGACAATGCAGTTATGTCATTATCAAGCACCTTAACAATGCTAAGTAAAGAGCAACCTGAATTTTTCGCAAAAAACCTGTTGATTTATAAGCGGCTTCCGAGTATAATGGTTACGATGAATTTCTGACAGGGAGGTGCGTCCGTCCGCATGAAGAACCGTATCATATTCCTTGATATTGACGGGGTGCTGAACAGTGTCGCCTATGACAGGGTCAGAACCGCAGAGCAGACCAACATTGACCAGACCAGGCTCCCCCTGCTCAAGGGCCTGGTTGATGATACGCAGGCTATCCTGATCCTGTCCAGCTCCTGGCGCAAGCACTGGAGTCCGGATGAGGCGCAGTGTGACCGGATCGGGCGGGAACTGAACCGTATCTTTGCCGAATACGGGATGGTGATTTCAGGGAAAACGCCCCAGCGGCCTGACGGCGACCGGGCTGGGGAGATCAGCGACTGGCTGGCCTGTCACGGCGGGATCGCATCGGTTTCGTTTGTCATCCTTGACGATGCGCCCTTCGGCTGGGGGGTGTTGCAGGATCATCTTGTAAGAACCGATGCCCGCATCGGCAGAGGGCTGGAGGACAGGCACATCCGGAAGGCTGTGGAAATACTGTGCCGGGACAGCTGACCGGGCATTGCCGTTCAGCCGGGAACAGGATGCGGCTTCAAAAACTGTCAAAACATTTGCTGTGTCCGGTGCATGCCATTGACAAAGACCGACAGACAGTGTATAATAGGCATAAAACAGCGGCTAAGAGAAAGGAACAGTCACAGTGGAGCAACAGAACAGTTACAGTGGCAAGTACAGCATTGAGATCTCCGGTCTGAACAAGTCCTTCGGCGACATACACGCCGTCCGGGATCTGAGCTTCCATGTCAAGTGCGGGGAGCTTTTCGCTTTCCTCGGTGTCAACGGAGCCGGGAAAAGCACCACCATCTCCATCATGTGCGGACAGCTTGCCCGGGACAGCGGTCGGGTGGTGATCTGCGGGCAGGACACAGACCAGCCGGGAGGCGGAGCCAGGGAGACTGTGACCCGCAAGCTGGGCGTGGTCTTTCAGAATTCGGTACTGGATCAGCCCCTGACCGTCCGGGACAACCTGCAAAGCCGGGCGGCCCTGTACGGCATCCGGGGCAAGGCCTTCCGGGAACGGTTGGATCAGCTGTCTGACCTGCTGGACTTCAGGGAGCTGCTGGGGCGCACCGTGGGCACGCTGTCCGGCGGCCAGCGGCGGCGCATCGACATCGCCCGTGCCCTTCTGCACCGGCCAGAGATTCTGGTGCTGGACGAGCCGACCACCGGGCTGGATCCGCAGACCCGGCGGCTCCTGTGGGACATTGTCACCGACCTGCGGCGGCGGGAGAACATGACTGTCTTCCTCACCACCCACTACATGGAGGAGGCGGCGGATGCGGACTATGTGGTGATCCTGGACAGTGGCCGGATCGCCGCCGAGGGCACCCCGCTGTCCCTGAAAAACACCTACACCGGGGACTTCATCACCCTGTACGGGGCTACCCAGGCACAGATCGACACGCTGGGTCTGCCCTGCCAGAGGCTCCGGGACGGGGTACGGCTGGCGGTGCCCAACACGGAGGCGGCCACAAGGCTCATCGTCCAGCATCCGGATATATTCAAGGACTATGAGATCTCCAAGGGCGGGATGGACGATGTGTTCCTGGCCGTCACGGGGAAAAAACTGCCGGGAGGTATGGGCGCATGACTGGTCTGACATCGCTGATCAAACGGAACTGCCGACTTTTCTTCAAGGACAAGGGGATGTTCTTCACCTCCCTGATCACGCCGATCATCCTGCTGGTTCTGTACGCCACCTTCCTGGCCAAGGTCTACCGGGACAGCTTTGTCTCCGCCATGCCGGAGGGCTTCCATTTGGATGAAGCCCTGATCAACGGCACTGTCGGTGCCCAGTTGATCTCCTCCCTTCTGGCTGTTTCCTGTGTGACGGTGGCCTTCTGCTCCAATATGCTGATGATACAGGACAAGATCAGCGGTGCCCGCCGGGATCTGACCATGACCCCCGTCCGGCCTGCCGCCCTGGCTCTGGGCTACTTTGCGGCCAGCACCCTGGCCACCCTGATCATCTGCTTTGCGGCTCTGGCGGTCTGCCTGGTATACCTGGCCTTCGTCGGGTGGTACCTGTCCGTGGCGGATGTGCTTCGTCTTGCGCTGGATGTGATCCTCCTGGTGCTGTTCGGCACCTCCCTGTCCTCCCTGATCAATTACCCGCTGTCCACCAACGGGCAGGGCTCCGCCGTAGGCACCATCGTCAGTGCCGGGTACGGCTTCCTGTGCGGAGCCTACATGCCCATCTCCAGCTTTTCCGACGGCCTGCAAAAGGTGCTGTCCTTCCTGCCGGGCACCTATGGCACCTCCCTCATCCGAAACCACGCCCTGCGGGGTGTCTATGAGGAGATGGCGAACCAGGGCGTCCCTGCCCAGGTGCTGGAGGGCATCCGGGACTCGGTGGACTGCAACCTGTACTTCTTCGGGGAAAAGGTGTCCATCGGTGCCATGTATGCCGTGCTGGTCGGGGCTACGGTAGCCCTTGTGGGCGTGTATGTGCTGATCCAGACGCTGGCCGGCAGGAAAAGAAGGAAGATTGGGAGGAAGCAAACAGCATGAGCGGGCAGGAAACAGTAAGATCGGAGCAGGACGGTGCCGGAGCAGATGTGGCTCCCCGTCTGGAGGACGGCTACACCTGCGTCATCACCCGGGACGGCCGGACGCTGTATGCCAGCCGGGAAAGTGGCATCCGCCCCCTGTTGGAAATTCTCAGGCAGGGGATAGATGTGTCCGGCGGCGATGCGGCTGACCGGATCGTGGGAAAGGCGGCGGCTCTGCTGTACGCCCGCATGGGTGTGGCCCGGGTCAGGGCGGTGGTCATGAGCCGGAGCGGCCTTTCGGTTCTGGAGAGCCGGGGCATCCCGGCGCAGTATCAGACCCTGACTGATGCCATTGTCAACCGCCGGGGAGACGGCCCCTGCCCCATGGAGCAGGCTGTGGCCGACCTGGACGACCCGGACAGGGCCTATGTCGCCCTGGAAGCCAGGGTCAGGGAGCTGGCGGGGGCATGAATAAGGGCAAATAGGCAAGTATAAAGGCCGGGCAGATGCACGCAGGGTGCACTTGCCCGGTCTTGGTTTTTATAATCCATTGGGAAAGCGATCGTCTCCGTCAGGCGGCACGGGATGCGGCCATGATGCCCGGCTGGCCATGATTATCGGTTCTTGTACCGCCTTTTCAGGAAGTCTGTTGACTGCTTGGTGGGCATCAGATCATACTCGTACAGATCCTGATATATCCGCGGTATCTTTTTCAGCCGGAGGTTCATATCATCCCTGTCAAAGGCGGTCAGATCCAGCTCGTCCTCCCCCAGCCACTCACAGTATTCCGCATACCTTCTGCCGCTTTTGGCGGCGTAAGCCTTGGCGATCTCCTCCAGTCCGCCGACACCTCCACAATCCTCGATGATACCATAGCCCTCCCCCTCCAGCACCCGGGGCAGTTCTCTTCCGGGCAGTTCCTTGTCCTCAAATACTTTCTCAAGGGTGAGCGTCACCTTCCACCCGTCTCCGTAATCGTACAGCATTGTCAGTTGATCCCCGACCCTGTAGATCAGACTGTGCATTTTTTCGGTTGTGGCATCCTTCGCCTCCTCACCGTCGCCGTACTCGTTCGGCACTGCATAAGTCACCAGTTCATGGTAGGGACGGAATTCTTTCTGGATGCAAAAGAGATGGCTCGCCTCCATCTCATATAGGGTCATCACGATGTAACCCAGTCTTGCCACCGTGATATGTCCGGGAACCTGAATCCGTCTCCATATCTTCGGTTCGTAGTCGTTCAACTCTGTGTAAAACTGATAGATGGGATGGGATGCCATAATAACCTCCTCCATGCCCCAGGCATTCATTCTGTAACTGTACCTGTAGTTGTGATTATAACACATTTCACCGTACAATTCAATATGATTATTCAATGATTGTCAGACTTTTTTCATTTCCATGGAACCGGGCGACCACAGGTCGCCCCTACAATTGTAAAAAGCTGTGTGGAACATACCATGGTATATGCGGTCATTCCGCGCCCATCCGGCTGAACTGTAACTTTCCGTGTCACAGCATCACAAAGAGACCCCCGCAGGCAAGCCTGAATTTTCGTCAGAATTTCCGTTGACAGTTCCCGGGAAAAGTGTTATAATATTTGTTGCAATGAGTAGCTGAAACGGCGTAAGTCCAATTGTTTCAGCTACTCCTTTTTTATGCACTACAAAAGGAAAGCAACTGCGGATATCATACGCAAGAAAGGAACGGTCATTCCTATGGAGGAAACACAGAATCACGCATTTCTCGGCACCGCCCCCGTGGGCAAGCTGATGTGCAAGTACGCCATCCCCTGCATCATCTCGCTCCTGGTGGCGGCTCTCTACAACATCGTGGATCAGATCTTCATCGCCAACGCCGACTACCTTGGCTCCTACGGCAATGCGGCCAACATCGCCGTATTCCCCTTAACTGTCATCGCCCTGGCCATCGCCGTGATGATCGGCGACGGAGCCTGCGCCTTTGTCAGCATCAGCCTGGGCAGGAACAACAAAGAGGAGGCTCACCGCAGTGTGGGCAATGCCATCCTGATCTGCATCGTAGCCAGCGCCCTGCTGACTGCCGTGTACCTGCTGGCCGCTGACCCTATCCTCAACGCCTTCGGCGGCAACATCAACCAGCGCACCATGGCGTGCTCCCAGGAGTACTTCTTCTGGATCACCCTGGGCATCCCCTTCTACATGTTCGGACAGGCCATGAACCCCATCATCCGCTCCGACGGAAGCCCGAAGTTCGCCATGGCCTCCACCCTGGCCGGTGCGATGCTGAACATCATCCTTGACCCCCTGTTCATCTTCGTCTTCAAGTGGGGCATGATGGGTGCCGCTGTAGCCACTGTCATCGGGCAGATCGTCACCGCCGTCCTCTCTGTGTGGTACCTGTTCCACACCCGGGCGGTGCGCCTGAATCGGCACAGCTTCCGGCCGGACATCCGGTTGGCTGGTCGCTTCCTGTCCCTGGGCGTATGCAGTTTCCTGGCTCAGGTCTCCCTGGTGGCAGCCATGGCCGCCATCAACAATATGGTGCGGACATACGGTGCCATGGATCCTGTGTTCGGGCAGGAAGCCTTCGCCCAGATCCCCATGGCCGTGGTGGGCATCGTGATGAAGGTGTTCCAGATCGTCATCTCCATCGTCATCGGCATGACGGCGGGCTGCATCCCGGTGGTCGGCTTCAATGTGGGTGCCGGTCGGCCGGACAGAGCCAAGTCTCTGCTCACCCGCCTTCTGATCACGGAATTTGCGGTGGGCGTGGTGGCCTTGCTCATTGTGGAATTGCTCCCCAGGCAGCTGATCGCCATCTTCGGTGCCCAGAATGAAAGCACCTACTACACCGACTTTGCCATCAAAGCCTTCCGCACCTACCTGTGCATGCTCCCGCTGGCTACAGTGAACAAGGCCGCCTTCATCTTCCTGCAATCCCTGGGTAAGGCCTGGACATCCACCTTCCTCTCCATGCTCCGTGAGGTGGTGCTGGGCGTGGGTCTGGCTCTGCTTCTCCCCCTGGCCTTCCAGTTGGACGGTGTCCTGTACTCCATGCCGGTGGCCGACATCCTGACCTTTGTGGCCTCGGTCATCATCCTCGCCCTCACCTATCGGAGCTTCCACAGGGACATACAGAAAATGCATGCCTGAATGTTACAGTTCACCTACTCCCCCACAGCGCACTCCCTTTTCCACCGTAGAGCGGGGCGAGGGGTCCCCGCGATGGCGTTTCTGTTGCTTTCGGTACCAGCAACGCTGGCTCCTCTGGGAAAAAGACAACAAATATACGACAGAATAACGCTCCGAATCATACACAATACATGTTTTGAAAGTTCTTGGGGGTCTGGGGTCGGAAGTTTGCCGCATGGCAAACTTCATGCACTGGCAACATCCGGCATCGCCGGTGGAGCCAGTGCTGTTCTTCTCAAGAAGCCCCCAGGCGTTCTCCCGTACCCTACCTGAACTGTAACGAAAATGGACGCCTGAACTGTACTGCCCCCCGAAAAAAGCCAAAAGAAATCCTTGACATTTGGGGCGGGATGGAGTATGATAGTAGGAGAGAAGACTGAATGAGATACGGTCGGCCCCGGAAGCGGGGAGGCCGGAGGAGGTAGCATGGAAAATCTGGCATACTATAACGGCAAGTTCGGGCCGGTGGAGGAAATGACAGTGCCCTTCAACGACCGGGTGCACTTTTTCGGGGATGGGGTATACGATGTGACCTACGCCCGGAATCATGTGCCCTTTGCGCTGGGGGAGCACATTGACCGCTTCTACAACAGTGCGGTGCTTCTGGACATCCGCATCCCGTACGAAAAGGCCGAGCTGGCCGCCCTGGTACAGGATATGATCAACAAGGTGGACAGCGGGGAGCAGTTCGTGTACCTCCAGGCCACCCGGGGCACCCAGAACAGGGCGCACACCTATCCCGAGGACATGAAGGCAAACATATGGATGATGCTTCGCCCGCAAAAGGTGCAGGACATCTTCCGGGAGGTCACGGCCATCACCGCCGAGGACACCCGCTTCTTCCACTGCAACATCAAGACGCTGAACCTTCTGCCCAGCGTCATGTACGCCCAGGCCGCCGAGCGGGCCGGGGTGTATGAGACCATCCTGTACCGCAAGCCGGATCGGGTCACGGAATGCGCCCACGCCAATGTGCACATCATCAACGGCAACGGCGAGTTCCAGACCGCCCCCACCGACAACCTGATCCTGCCCGGCATCGCCCGTGCCCACCTGATCAAGGCCTGCCACGCCCTGGGCGTGCCGGTACGGGAGACCCCCTTCACCCTGTCGGAGCTGATGGAGGCCAGCGAGGTCATCATCTCCTCCTCCAGTGCCTTCGGCCTGCACTGCGTGCAGATCGACGGGCAGCCCGTGGGCGGCAAAGCCCCCGAGACCCTCCGGGCCATCCAGCAGTGGGTGCTGGATGAGTTCCTGGCAGAAACCGACAGGTAAACCAACGCAGAAACCGACAGGTAAATCAACGCAGAATGAAGACCCGCCGCTCCCTTCCGGGGCGGCGGGCATTTTTACTGCTCTGCTGTTACGCAGGGAGACTTCCTCACAGCGGCAACTGACCGCTCTCACCGGAGGTGAGCGTCTCTACCCCAGCGGCGGCCAGGGCAGAGGTGGCCTTCCCGTTGTCGTCCACACGGAGGACGACGCAGGCCCGGCCATGGGACTGGGTCAGGAAGGCATAGGAGTATTCCATATTGATCCCGGCTGCCGTCAGGATCTCCACCACACGGGCCAGGCCTCCCGGCTCGTCGGGGATCTCCACGGCGGTGACATCATTGACAGCGAGAATATACCCCGCCTCCCGGAGGGCGGCGCAGGCGGCCTCGTGTTCCCGGACGATCAGGCGCAGGATGCCGAACTCCTGGGTGTCTGCGATGGCCATGGCCCGCATATCCACCCCGGCCCCGGCCAGTACCCGGACAGCCCCCTCCAGAGCGCCGGCCCTGTTCTCGAGAAAAACGGAAATCTGTTTGATAGCCATAGGTAAACTCCTTTCAGTACGGTTCATTATGGTTTTCTGTTTCTGTATCTGTTGCTGTTTTTCGCCCGGACAGCGGTCTGTCTCAATCGATCAGCTTGCGTTTATCCACCACCCGCACGGCCTTGCCCTCGCTCCGGGCGATGGTCTTGGGTGCCACCAGGTGAACCACCGGATTGATACCCAGCATGGTCTTGATGGCTCCGGCCAGCTTCTTCTCGGCGGCGGTCACGCCCTTGACGGTGTCGGTGAACTGCTCCTCGCTCAGCTCCACATACACATCCAGGGTGTCGGTGTTGTTGGCTCTGTCCACCTCGATCTGATAGTTGGGCGCATAGCCCTCCTGGAGCAGGACCGTCTCGATCTGGGACGGGAACACATTCACGCCCCGGATGATCAGCATGTCGTCACTGCGGCCCATGGGCTTGCTCATCCGGACAAAGGTGCGCCCGCAGGGGCAGGGCGTGCGATCCAGCACGCAGATGTCCCGGGTGCGGTACCGCAGCAGGGGGAATGCCTGCTTATCCAGCGAGGTGAACACCAGCTCGCCCTTCTCCCCGTCCGGCAGAGGTTCCCCGGTGTCCGGGTCAATGATCTCGGCCAGGAAGTGATCCTCATTGATGTGCATGCCGTGCTGTTCCCGGCACTCAAAGGACACCCCGGGGCCGCTGGTCTCGGTCAGGCCGTAAATGTCATAGGCCTTGATGCCCAGGGACTTTTCAATGTCCCGGCGCATCTCCTCCGTCCACGGCTCCGCCCCGAAGATACCGGCCTTCAGCTTGTTATCCTCCGGCTTGTACCCCTTCTCCTTCAGTGCCTCGCCCAGATAGGCGGCGTAGGAGGGCGTACAGCAGAGGATGGTAGCCCCCAGATCCAGCATGAACTGGATCTGCCGCTCGGTGTTGCCGGAGGACATGGGCAGGGTCAGGCACCCCACCCGGTGGGAGCCGCCGTTCAGCCCGGGGCCTCCGGTGAACAGGCCGTAGCCGTAGGACACCTGGCACACATCCTCCCGGGTGCCGCCGGCCGCCACAATGGCTCTGGCACAGCAGTCCTCCCACAGGTTCACATCCTCCTGGGTGTAGAAAGCCACCACCCGCCGACCGGTGGTGCCGGAGGTGGACTGGATCCGCACGCAGTCCGCCTTGGGCACGGCCAGGAATCCGTCCGGGTAGTTGTCCCGCAGGTCAGCCTTGGTCAGGAAGGGCAGCTTGTGCAGATCCTCCACGCCCCGGATGTCCTCCGGTGTCACGCCTGCCGCCTCCATCTTGGTGCGGTACGGGGGCACATGCTCCCACACATGCCGCACCTGCCTGACCAACTTCTCGCTCTGCATCTGCCGGATCTGTTCCACCGGCATGGTCTCTGCCTGTGGTTGATAGTATCTCTCGCTTTCCATGGGCATATTTCCTTTCCGTTTTTATTTCATGTTTATCCTCTGCTACAAGCCATCCCGCCGGATCACAGCTCCGCCCCGCCGCTCTCCCGACCCAAAGTGAAGGCCGCCTTGTTCATGTCCACAAAACGGGGCTTGACGCAGGCCCCGATGGCATCCATCCATTTCTCCACCGGAATGTCCGGGAAAGAGCGGGACAGACGACCCAGGAGCACCAGGTTCACCGCCTTGGCCGAGCCTGCCTGGCAGGCCAGCGTCAGCGCATCCACGGCATCCACCCGCACACCCCGCTCCCGCAGGCTGTCCAGCACCCCGTGGGGGTATTCCGCCGCACCGGTGATCACCGGCATGGGATCCGTCTCCCGGTCGTTGACAATGATCAGACCGCCCTCCCGCAGGCGGGGCGCCCACCGGGCGGCCTCCAGCTTCTCGAAGGAGACCACGAAGTCCGCCTCCCCCTCGTCAATGATGGGCGATGCCACACAGTCCCCCCAGCGGACATAGGTGACAACACTGCCGCCCCGCTGGCTCATGCCGTGTACCTCGGACACCTTGACATCAAAGCCCTCCCCGCAGAGCAGGTAACCCAACAGCTTGCTGGCCAGCAGGGTGCCCTGACCGCCTACGCCTACGATCATGATATTTCTGGTTTCCATATGTATTCTCTCTCCTTCCCGCTTCACTGCTCGCCGCCCGACGGCTCACGGATGGCCCCGAAGGCGCAGAGCTGACTGCACACGCCGCATCCCACGCACAGGGTATCGTCCACAGCCGCCCGGCCGCCCTCCATGTGAATGGCAGGGCAACCCAGCTTCATGCACTTCTTACAGCCCCGGCAGCTTTCCCGGTCTATGACCACCGGCATCTTGGGCTTGACATACTTCAGCAGGACGCAGGGACGGCGGGAAATGATCACGCTGGGGCCTTCAAAGGCCAGCTCCTCCGAGAGCACCTGCTCGCAGGCGGCCAGGTCATACGGATCTACCACCCGCACCCGCTGGATGCCGATGGCGTGGCAGAAGACTTCCAGGTCTACCTTTGTGGCTGGATCGCCGTGGATGTTGTACCCGGTGGAAGGGTTCTGCTGATGCCCGGTCATGCCGGTGATGCTGTTATCAAGAATGATGACTGTGGAATTGGAGGCGTTGTAGGAGATGTTGACCAGCCCGGTCATGCCGGAGTGCATGAAGGTGGAGTCGCCGATGACAGCCACCGTCTTGCCCTCGGTCTCCTTGCCGCCGACCTTGTTGAAGCCGTGGATGCCGGACACCGATGCGCCCATGCACAGCACCGAGTCCACCGCCTGGAGCGGCTGAGCCATGCCCAGGGTGTAGCACCCGATGTCACCGATGACAGTGACCTTATGCCGGGACAGCACATAGAACATACCCCGGTGGGGGCACCCGGCGCACATGACCGGAGGCCGGACGGGGATGGACGGCTCCGCCGCCACCGAGGGCGGCAGGGGCAGGCCGAAGGCCTTCCTGACCGTGTTCTGAGAGAACTCTCCCTCCAGGGGGAACAGGTTCTTGCCCTCCACGGCAAGACCCATAGCCCGGACATGGGTCTCTATCACCGGATCCAGCTCCTCGATGACCACCAGCCGATCCACCCGGGCGGCAAAGTCCCGGATCAGGGTCTCCGGCAGGGGGTTGACCAGTCCCAGCTTGAGAATGCCCACGCTGTTCTCCTGGCTCTGACTGTTTCCGAACACCTCCCGGACATACTGGTAGCAGGTGCCGGAGCAGATGATGCCCAGCTTCGCCCGCTCCCCCGGCATCTCCAGCCGATTGAGGTCGCAGGTCTCGGCGAAGGCGGTCAGTGCCCGGGTGCGGGCCTCCACCACCGGGTGGCGGCGGATGGCGTTGGCCGGAGCCATGATGTACTTCTGAGGGTTCTTCACATAGGGTCGGAGCGGTGTCTCCTCCCGTGCGCCGGTCTCCACCAGGCTCTGGGAGTGGGAAATGCGGGTGCACATCCGCAGGATCACCGGGGTGTCGAACTGCTCGGACAGGGCAAAGGCCCTCATGGCGAAGTCCCGGGACTCGGCGGCATCGGCAGGCTCCAGCATGGGCACCTTGGCGGCAATGGCGTAGTGGCGGGAATCCTGCTCGTTCTGGGAGGAGTGCATCCCCGGGTCATCCGCCACGCAGATGACCAGTCCCCCGTTGACGCCGGTGTAGGACAGGGTGAACAGCGGATCGGCGGCCACATTCAGTCCCACATGCTTCATGGTGCAGGCCGCCCGTGCCCCGGCCAGGGAGGCTCCGAAGGCGGCCTCCAGTGCCACCTTTTCATTGGGTGCCCATTCGCAGTACACCTCGGGGTAATTGGCCACGGTTTCGGTAATCTCTGTAGAGGGGGTCCCCGGGTAGCCGGACACCAACCGGCATCCCGCCTCGTAAAGCCCCCGGGCAACCGCCTCGTTGCCCAACATCAATTGTTTCATGGTATTCTGATCCTTTCTCGGTTTTTCACGATACCTTCTGCTCTCGGACCCAGCTTCCGACTGCCCATGCAACGCACGGGAGCCGCTCCTGACGCAAAAAGCCCCCTGCGGCTGGGTTTTGTCTGCAAAGGGCAAACGACTCCGGTATCCCGCCGGATGCATTCCCGCCCCGGCGGCCTGACACTTCATTATACCTTCTTGCGGCAGGTTTGTCAAGAGTTTTCACACAATTTCGCCCCGATTCGCCTGCATTTTCCTGTGAAAAATGTTGCAGTTCACCTACCCCCGCAGTGCGCTCCCTTTTCCGTTGCAGAGCGGGGGCAGGGGAGCGTGCCGGGAGGCAGATGAACTGTAACAATAGGTACACCGCAAAGGTGTGTCGTTACGACAGCGTACCGTTTCGGGCGGCTTGCCCGAAGGGTTCCGTGGGCTTCCGAGTCCCCTCACCCGCAAACTGCCCAAAAACAAGGGCTCAGGGTGCGGAAAATTTTCCGTTTGGCTGTATAAAAAAATCTTGCAAAGTGTGGCATATTGTGTTATACTATAGAGGGAAAAGTACAAGGAGAGTGGGTTTTGAGCGAATCCACTCTTCCCTTTATGTAGGAGGATCCGGCTGTCGCACGAAGGCGTGCCGGCCCCAAACAAAGCAGGCCGGGTGTCCGGCCGGGAAGGAAGCCATATGGCCGAGCAGAACCAACAGCCAAGATCCTACGCAAGACGGGTGCCCTCCCCCGGGCAGAGCCGCATTGCCGAGCAGGTACGCACGCTGATCACGCCTGTTGTCACAGACCTGGGGTACACGCTCTGGGATGTGGCCTATGTGAAGGAAGGGGCAGACTATATCCTGCGTGTCACCATCGACCGGGAGAGCGGCATCACGGTGGACGACTGCGAGACAGTGTCCCATGCCATCGACCCAGTGCTGGACGAGGCCGACCCCATTCAGCAGTCCTACCTGCTGGAGGTCTCCTCCCCCGGCGTGGAGCGGGAGCTGACCCGGGAGGAGCACTTCGCCGCCTGCACAGGGGAGAAGGTGGAGCTTCGCCTCTTTGCCCCGGTGGATGGCAGTCGGGTGTATACCGGCGTTCTCCGTGGCCTTGACCCGGACGGGCAGGTGCTGGTAGAAGTGAATGGCACGGTGCGTGCCTTCCCCCGGTCGTCGGTCTCCAAGGTCAGAACGGTTTTTGACTTCTGAACACCCGATCCGTTATCGGGCTGCCGCCTGTCGCCGGGCCTTTGACCCGGACAGCCCCGGAAGCGCAAAGCAAGCATGAAACAGTAAAAATTCCTGAAAGGATGTATAGCAATGAATGCGGAGTTTTTCGGTGCCCTGGAACAGTTGGAAAAGGAAAAGGGCATTCCTCAGGCATACATGCTGGAGAAGATCCAGCTGGCTCTCCTGTCTGCCTTCAAGAAGGAGTTCGGCAACGATGCCCTGATGCGGGTGGAGATAGACCCGGATAAGAAGAAGATGAAGGCATACCTGCAAAAGGAGATCGTGGAGACAGTGGAGAATCCCATCTGCCAGATCTCCCTGGAGGAAGCCAAGGCCAAGAACCGTCGGTACGAGCTGGGTCAGTTCGTGGAGACGGAGGTCAAGACCGACTGTATGCACCGGCTCAGCGCCGCCGCCGCCAAGTCCGTCATCATCCAGGGCATCCGGGAGGGTGAGCGGCAGGCCATGCAGAACGCCTACGAGAGCCGGAAGGAGGAGCTGATGACGGCCACGGTCAGCAAGATCGACCGGGAGACCGGCAATGTCCTCCTGGAGCTGGATCGGGGCACCAACATCCTGACCAAGGCCGAGCAGATCCCCGGCGAAACCTTCCAGGTGGGACAGAAGATCAAAGTCTTCCTGACGGAGATCAACAAGGAATCCCGGGGGCCGGTGGTCTCCCTCTCCCGGATCCACCCCAAGCTGGTGTGGCGCCTCTTTGAACTGGAGGTTCCCGAAATACAGGACGGCACCGTCATCATCCGGAATGTAGCCCGGGAGGCCGGCTCCCGCACCAAGATCTCCGTCTACTCCCGGGATCCCGCCGTGGATGCGGTGGGTGCCTGCATCGGCACCCACAATATGCGTATCGATGCCATTCTGAGTGAGCTGTCCGGGGAGAAGATCGACATCGTGGAGTACAGCGAGGAGCCTGAAGCATACATCGCCGCCGCCCTGTCCCCGGCCACCGTGCTGTCTGTGACCATGACCGGAGAGCGGGCCTGCCGGGTCAATGTGGCCCCCGAACAGCTTTCCCTGGCCATCGGCCGGGAGGGACAGAATGTCCGGCTGGCCGCCCGGCTGACCGGTTGCAAGATAGACATCAAGGCAGAGTGACCCTCCCGCAGGGAGGGGAAAGGAGGCAGACTGTGAGCGCAGAAGCAGAAGCCGAAGCCAAACGCACAGCCCCGGCGGAGAAGCCCCCTGCCAAGGGAGCTTCCCCCGGTCAGAAGTCAGGGTTGCAGTCCGGTCAGAAGGCAGGCTCCAAGCCCGGCCAAAAGCCCGGCCAGAAGCCCGGCCAGAAGCCCGGCCAAAAGGCTCGGAAGATACCCATGCGGCAGTGCCTTGGCTGTAACCAACATAAGCCCAAAGCAGAGCTTCTCCGGGTGGTACGCACCCCCGAGGGGGAGACGGTTCTGGATTTCACTGGCAAAAAATCCGGTCGGGGCGCATACATCTGCCGGGATGTGGCCTGCCTGCGGCGGGTGCGCAAGAGCCATCGGCTGGAGCGCAGTCTGGACTGCACCATTTCGGATGCTGTCTACGACCGCATGGAGGCCGAGCTTTCCGGTCAGGAGGAGCATCCATGACCGCACCGGCTGATCAGGAGAAGCAGGACGCCACACCGGCAGAGAGCCGGGAGGCCGACACCGGACACCTGCTGTCCACCCTGGGTCTGTGCGCCCGGGCCAGGCGGCTGGTCATCGGTACGCCCATGGTCTGTGAGGCCATGCGGCAGAACAGGCAGATCCTCTGCGTGCTGGAGGCATCCGACACCTCCGGGAACACCCACAGCAGGCTGACCTCCAAGTGCGCCTGGTACAAGGTGCCCCTGCACCGACTGTGTGCGGACAGCGTGTCCCTGGGTCGGTCGGTGGGCAAGCACGGCCCGGTGGCCGCCGTGGGCATCACGGACAAAGATATGCTCCGGGCGCTGGAGAAGTACTTCCCCTCCGCAGAGGCGCCGGGGTCAGAATCATCGCAGATCATAAACTGACAGTGTTTTACACAACATCATGCAGTGGTAAAACATATTGTGTAGGAGGAAATATGGCGGCATTCAATCCACAATTCAAAATTAACCAGATGGCAAAGGACATGGGGCTCAAGACCAAGGATCTGACAGACCTGCTGGCCGGAAAGGGGCTGGGCGATGTGAAGACCCAGCGGGCTTTGACGGAGCAGGAATTCAGCGTGCTTCTGCAGTCTCTTACCGAGGCAAATCAGGTTGACAACATTTACAATTACATGGATGGCATCACCTGTATTCCCTCCAGAAAGGCGGCGCAGGCAAAAGTCGCCGCTGAAAAGGCCGCCGCAGAAAAAGCGGCGGCCGAGAAAGCGGCGGCCGAGAAAGCGGCAGCCGAGAAAGCGGCAGCCGAGAAAGCCGCTGCTGAGAAAGCGGCCGCCGAGAAGGCCGCCGCTGAAAAGGCCGCCGCCGAAAAGGCTGCGGCTGAGAAAGCGGCCGCCGAGAAAGCGGCCGCAGAAAAGGCTGCGGCTGAGAAAGCAGCCGCCGAGAAAGCTGCTGCTGAAAAGATTGCCGCTGAAAAGGCCGCCGAGAAAGCTGCTGCTGAAAAGATTGCCGCTGAAAAGGCCGCCGAGAAAGCCGCCGCCGACAAGGTTGCGGCCGAAAAGGCCGCCGCCCGGGCCGCCGCCCTGGAGCGGGTAGCCAAGGCCAACAACATCAATCTGAACGGTGCCCGTCGGCCTGCCTCCGGCTCTGCCGCTCCTGCCGCCCGTGACGGCAGAGTTGACACCCGGACTGACAGCAGACCGGACGGTCGGACTGCCGGGGACAGAGTGGCCCGCACGGATCGGCCCGGTCAGGGCAGTACCCGGCCTGCCGGGGATCGGCCCGGTCAGGGCAGTACCCGGCCTGCCGGGGATCGGCCCCAGGGAGGCACCCGCTCCGAGGGCAGACCGACCCAGGCCAGTGCCCCCCAGGGTGGGATCAGACCGGACAGCCGTCCGGGCGACCGTCCCTCCGGAGATCGCTCCTTTGGCGACCGTCCCTCCGGGGATCGCTCCTTTGGGGATGGAAGCCGCCAGGGTGCCCGTCCCGACAGTGGCAGGAACGTCGGCAACCGTCCGGCGGGCAACAACAACAACAGGGACAGGGGCGGCATGGACAAGGATAAGGACAAGGGCGGCTTCAGCCAGAACGCACCCCGGGAGCACTTCCAGGTGCAGGCCATTGTCCGCGGCCAGACCCCCAAGGGCGGAGACACCCAGAAGGCACCCCGGGGTGCGACCCGGGTGGTGGATACCCACATGTCCACGGTGGATCTGTCCAAGTACGACGATAAGCTCAACAACTTCGTGTCCGAGCATATGCAGGATGCCCGGGGCGGCAATCAGAAGCTGACCCGCAAGCCCAGCATGCAGGGCAAGGCCGGACAGCAGAACGGTTCCCGCACCGGTGCCCCCATGCTCCGCAAACCCAACAGCAAGCCCGGTGCCAAGAAGCAGCCTCCCGTAAAGAAGGCACCCCTCAATGTGCAGATCCCGGATGAGATCGTGGTCAGCGATCTGGCCGCCCGACTGAAGGTGACCGCCGCCGAGGTGGTCAAGCGGCTGATGCTCATGGGCGTGATGGCTACGGTCAATCAGTCCATCGACTACGACACAGCCGCCCTGGTCGCCGAGGAGCTGGGCGCTGTCCCCTCCAAGGAGGTGGTGGTGACCATCGAGGAGAAGCTGTTCGACACCAGCGAGGATTCCGCCGAATCCCTGGTACCCCGTGCCCCGGTGGTCTGCGTCATGGGCCATGTGGACCACGGAAAGACCTCCCTTCTGGATGCCATCCGGAATACCCATGTGACCGCCGGCGAGGCCGGTGGCATTACCCAGCACATCGGTGCCTACCGGGTGCAGATCAACGGTCAGGACATCACCTTCCTGGATACCCCCGGCCATGAGGCCTTCACGGCCATGCGTGCCCGGGGTGCCCAGGCTACGGATATCGCCATTCTGGTGGTTGCCGCCGACGACGGCATCATGCCCCAGACGGTGGAGGCCATCAACCATGCCAAGGCCGCCGGGGTGGATATCATCGTGGCCATCAACAAGATGGATAAGCCCGGTGCCGACCCGGAGAATGTGAAGCAGGAGCTGACCAAGTACGATCTGGTACCCGAAGAGTGGGGCGGCGATGTCATCTGCGTGCCGGTGTCTGCCGTCACCCACATGGGCATCGACGAGTTGCTGGAGAATGTCCTTCTGGTGGCCGAGGTCAAGGAGCTGAAGGCCAATCCCAACCGCCGTGCCAAGGGTATTGTCATTGAGGCCAAGCTGGACAAGGGCAAAGGCCCTGTGGCCACCGTGCTGGTACAGAACGGTACCCTGCGCCCCGGCGACATTGTCATTGCCGGCACCTCGGTGGGTCGTGTCCGTAGCATGATGGATCACAATGGCCGCCCGGTCAAGACCGCAGGCCCCTCCGTGCCGGTGGAGATCACTGGTCTTGCGGATGTACCGGAGGCAGGCGATGAGTTCGAGGCTGTGGTGGACGAGCGGATGGCCCGTGAACTGGCCGACCGCCGCCGTACCAAGGCCAAGGAGGAAAGCTTCAAGGCCAACGCCCGGGCCAACCTGAACACCCTGTTCGAGCAGTTGAACGCCGGCATCAAGGATCTGAATATCATCGTCAAAGCAGATGTGGACGGCACTGTGGAGGCCGTCAAGTCCTCCCTACAGAAGCTGTCCAACGAGGAGGTACGGGTGCAGGTCATCCATGCCGCCTGCGGCGGTATCACCGAGGGCGATGTCACCTTCGCCGCCGCCTCCAACGCCATCATCGTGGGCTTCAATGTCCGGCCTGACAAGCAGGCACTGGACAGTGCCGAGCGGCAGGGCGTAGAGATCCGCACCTACCGTGTCATATACGAGTGCATTGAGGAGATCCAGGCCGCCATGAAGGGTATGCTGGCTCCCAAGTTCCGGGAGAACCTGCTGGGTCACGCCGAGGTGCGCCAGACCATCCATGTGCCCAATGTGGGCACCATCGCCGGTTCCTATATCACCGACGGAAAGGTGACCCGGAACGCCCAGATCCGTGTGGTACGGGACAGCGTGGTCATCTTCGAAGACAAGATTTCCTCCCTGCGCCGCTTCAAGGACGATGTGCGGGAGGTGGCCGAGGGCTACGAATGCGGTATCGGCCTGGATCGGTTCAACGACATCAAGGAAGGCGATGTGCTGGAAGCCTTCGTGATGGAGGAGATCCCGCAGTAAGCATCATCGGGAGGAGGCGTGTGCCGTATGAGAGAAAAGGAAAATAGACCGGCGGACCAAGTCGCTCTGGCGGATCAGGTCGCACAGCTGAAGGGCTTCCTTGACCGTGCCCGGCACATCGTCTTCTTCGGCGGAGCCGGGGTGTCCACCGAGAGCGGGATCCCGGACTTCCGCAGTCAGGACGGGCTGTACAACCAGTCCTATGACTGGCCGCCGGAGACCATCCTGTCCCACTCCTTCTTCCTGCGACGCCCTGCCGATTTCTACCGCTTCTACCGGGAGAAAATGATCTTTGACCCGGCGAAGATCCGTCCCAACCCGGCTCACCTGGCACTGGCACGGCTGGAAGCCCAGGGCAAGATGGAGGGTTGCGGCGTGGTGACCCAGAATATTGACGGACTGCACACAGCGGCAGGCTCCCGGGTGGTGTACGAGCTGCACGGCTCCATCCACCGGAACCACTGCACCCGGTGCGGGAGGTTCTTTCCTTTGTCCGTTATATCGGACAGTCAGGGGATCCCCCGGTGCGACTGCGGCGGTATCA
Organism: uncultured Clostridia bacterium; assembly: GCA_945929845.1. Classification (GTDB taxonomy): domain Bacteria; phylum Bacillota; class Clostridia; order Oscillospirales; family CAG-272; genus CAMEON01. The sequence continues at coordinate 21,636 of CAMEON010000023.1, forward strand.
TCAAGCCGGATGTGGTGCTGTACGAGGAGGCACTGGACGAGCAGGTACTGACCGGAGCGGTGGAGGCTCTGGGGCAGGCTGATCTGCTCATCATCGGCGGCACCTCCATGACCGTCTACCCGGCGGCGGGTCTGATCCGCTACTTTGGCGGCAACCGCATTGTCGTGATCAATCGGGATGCAACATCAGCCGATGGGGACAGCGATCTGGTGATCCGTCAGCCCATTGCCGAGGTGCTGGGTCGGGCGATTCTCTCATGATCCGGATGGGTGGCCGCTCCGGTTGTGTTCATGGATGGTCAGGCAAAAAATGATTCAGAAAGAAAGGGGTGTTTGGCGTGAGATACGAAAAATCCTGCGGAGCACTGGTTTTTCGCCAGGATCCCAAGACAGGTCGGAAGTACATACTGATGATCCGCCACAAGCATGGCGGCCATCGCTCTTTTCCCAAAGGTCATGTGGAGGCAGGGGAAACCGAGCATCAGACAGCCATCCGGGAGGTGGAGGAGGAGACCGCTGTCCGCATCCGCATCACCTCGGATTTCTGCGAGAAGGTGTACTACAGCCCCATGCCCGGGGTGCAGAAGGAAGTGGTGTACTTCCTGTCCGTCACGGATCAGAAGTCGGTGCACCCCCACGATGGGGAGATCGCCGATGTGGAGTGGGTGCCGCTGGAAAATGCCGAGCGTTTCCTCACCCATGAGAACGACAAGATCGTCCTGCGCTCTGCGCTGAAGAGTCTGGATCAGTCGGCTGTCTGATCCCACCCTGCCATGTCTGTCCCGAAGAGGAGGATCATTATGTCTCATTCGCCTGCTCAGAATCTGTCGGCGGGCCTGCCCTCGCCGTCCTTCCCTTCCGTCCCCCTGTTTTCAAGGCCCCTGCGGGTGCTGTACGACCTTTTGGGTACCCTGGTGGTTTTGGGGTGCGCTGTCTGCTACCTGCCCCTGTCCCGGGCAGGCACCGCCGATCCCCTGTTCTGGATGATCCCCCTGTACCTCCTGTGCGGGATCCTGCCGCCGTTGCTTTTCGTCCGGGTGCCGGGCTGGCGACTGCGGCTTTGTGCTCATGGGGCCACCATGCTGATCATCTTCCTGCTCTCGGCGACCGTGGCGGTGCTGTACCATCTGGGGCACCTGCCCATGCTCTGGCACGGCCAGTGGAAGGACTGGCTGTGGAGTGCCGGCGTGGCCATTCTGGCCGAGGCACTGGTCTTCTGGAACGGCATGATCTGCATCTATATCACCTCTACCCAGCTGGGCCTGCGTTGGCGTGTGCTGGGCGTTTTGTGCGGCCTGATCCCAGTGGTCAACCTGCTGGTGTTGGGCCGTATGCTGTCCGTAGTCATCCGGGAGGTGGACACCGAGACGGCGGTGGACGACCGCAACAAGGCCCGGGCTACAGAGGCTGTCTGCCGGACCCGGTACCCCCTTTTGCTGGTGCACGGGGTATTCTTCCGGGATTTCCGCTACCTGGACTACTGGGGTCGGATCCCCAAGGCACTGAAGGCCAACGGAGCCACCGTCTACTACGGCAATCAGCAGTCGGCGGCCTCGGTGGATGACAGCGGGCGGGAGCTGGCCCAGCGCATCCGGGAGATCGTGGCGGCCACAGGCTGTGGCAAGGTCAATGTCATCGCCCACTCCAAGGGCGGGCTGGATATGCGGGCCGCCATCGCCCGGTATGGGGTCGGGAACATGGTGGCCTCCCTGACCACCATCAACACGCCCCATAAGGGGTGCGGATTTGCCGACTACCTGCTGTCGCACATTCCGCAGTCCGTACAGAAGAAGGCGGCGGGTGCCTACAACGCCACCCTGACCCGTCTGGGGGATAAAAATCCGGACTTCATGTCCGCCGTCACCGACCTGACCGCCGCCCGGTGCGCCGGGATGCAGACCTCCCTGGCCTTCCCTCCGGAGGCGGACATCTACTGCCAGAGCGTAGGTTCCCGGCTGGATCGTCCCACCGGAGGACGCTTCCCCCTGAACTTCTGCTACCCGCTGGTGCGCTACTTTGACGGCCCCAACGACGGTCTTGTGGCGGAATCCTCCTTCGCTTTCGGCTCCTCCTTCACGCTACTCACCGCCCGGGGCAAGCGGGGGATCTCCCACGGGGACATGATCGACCTGAACCGGGAGAACATCCCCGGCTTTGATGTCCGGGAATTCTATGTGGGTCTTGTGGCCGACCTGAAACAGCGCGGATTGTGAATTGATTTCCATTTGAATACATACGAAAGGACCCGACTGACATGACACACGGAATGCGAAAGCAAGCAAGACACATCCGCACACCCCTTCTCATGGCTCTCCTGTCCCTGCTGACCCTGACCCTGGTCATGGTCGTCGCCGCTTGCGGAACCGAAAAGGCTCCAAATGAAACCGACACCGACGCTGATCCGGCATCCTCTGCCGATCCTTCTTCCGGAACGACACCGGACACCGCAGAGCCTGCCGAAAGCGGCGAGGAGGCTACAGAAATAGAGAAAGAAAACGAAAAAGAAACGGCAACGGAGACGGCCGTCGAAACGGAGAGCCGGGCAGATACAGAGACAGAACCGGAGACGGAACCGGGGACAGAACCAAAGACAGAACCGGAAACAGAACCGGAAACAGAACCGGAGACAGAACCGGAGACCACCCCGGATCCCGCCGAGGAACTGGCCGCCAAGCTCCGGTCGTCCGCCCTGTTCCGTAGCCGGGTCGCCAAGGTAGCCACGGTGCCCCATGACAATGTGAGCACCACCTCCCAGGGAGGATATACCGACGGCACCTACCATTACCAGCTTTTCATCAAGAAGGACACGGAGAACAACGAGGAGAACAACATCGTGCGCCTGGTCAAGTGCGACCTGGCCACCGGGGAAGTGGTGCAGATCAGCGATCCTCTGCCCCTCAACCATGCCAATGACCTGACCTACAACGCCAAGCGGGGGCTGTTCGTGGCCGTCCACAACAACCCGCACCGCAAGTGGGTGTCTCTCATTGACCCGGAGACGCTGACCATCGTAAAAACCGTGAAGATGGGCATAAAGATCTACAGCATTGCCTACAACCAGGCCCGGGATCAGTATGTGGTAGGGCTGTCCGGCGGGCAGACCTTCTGCTTCCTGGATGCTGACTTCAACAGGGTGGACGATGTGATCTACCAGCCCACCGATCAGACCGAAGGCTACATCACCCAGGGTGCGGCCTGCGATGAAAACTTCATCTACTTTGTGCTGTACAAGGAGAATGCCATCACGGTGTACGACTGGGACGGGCAGTTCGTCACCCTGATCAAGCTGGCTGTCAGCGGGGAGCCGGAGAACCTGAATGTAGTGGACGGGGTCATCTACATCGGTGTCGGCACCGCCGAGGGCACGATCGTATACTGTATCAACAAGCTGGTAGCAGGTTGAAGCCGCTCCTTTCACCTTTCAACTCTCACCTGTCACCTTTGACAGGTGTCTCTTCCGCCATACAAAAGGCCACCTCTGTCCGGAAGGCAGGGGTGGCGTTTTTTTGCGTATGCCGTGACGGTTTACCGCATGACGCTACAAAACCAAAAACCGCAACCCCAACTACGATCACTCGTATCAGGATCACGGTTTTCTTTGGCGGAGAGAAAGGGATTCGAACCCTTGTTGGAGGATTACTCCAAACACGATTTCCAGTCGTGCGCCTTAGACCAGCTCAGCCATCTCTCCACGGGACAGCCACACACCGGCGACCGTCGCTTCCCAGCGACCGTCGCTCTCTGGCGACCCGTTAATGATACCACAAAGCGTGGATTTTGTCAAGGGGTTTTTCAAACTTTTTCGTTTTTTCCGTTACAGTTCAGCCGGAATGCGAGATGCGGTGGGGAACTTCTTGAAAGAAGTCCCCCACACCCCTCAAGAACTTTCAAAACATATCATATACTGCCCGGAGCGTAAGCATATGATATTTCAGTATCACCGACAGTCTTTTTTCTTTCTGCGCATAGCCAGAGGAACGGCGGCAGTCAGAGCCAGCAAACCGACCCCGGCAGAGAGGGCGGACTGACAGCCGCCGGAGGGGGCGGTGTCGGTCGTCCCGGCGGCGGTTTCACCGGCAGTTCCGTCGCCGGCCAGTGTTTCACTGTCTGTGTCTGTGATCGCCGGGTCGGTGGGTGCCTCGGTGCCGACCTCGGTCTCCGTCTCTGTCGCTGTCTCTACGGACATCTCCTCCTCGGTCATGTGGATATTGGACAGCACCACAAAGCTGTAGGCAGGCAGGGTGAAGGTGTACACGCCCTCCTCTGGCTCCACACGACCCCCGGCGGCGATCATGGAGCCATCCGTGGGCAGAGCCTCCTCGGTAAAGAGGTAGGCATTCAGGGCTGTAGACAGAGTCTCCGGATCCACAGACACCCGAACCGTCTGCTCCGCCCCGGAACGGTTCACAGCCACCAGGCTCCACCGCCCCTCCGTGGTTCTGACCGCCACGGCGTCTATGTAGTGATCGGTGTCCCCCGTGATGTTGTACACCTGGGAGCCGAAGGGCATGTAGTTACAGAGCAGACCGTAGGCGTAGTAGGTGGGGCGGTAGCTCCAGGCACCGTCCGTCTTGTAGCCCATCAGTCCCATGGACATCAGTCCCCCGTTGTCTGCGCCGTTGGGATCGCCCTCATAGTAGTACACATCATGGAGCGGCCAGTAGGATGCCCCGGCAGCCCCGGCCTTGAAGGCGTTGACCACGATGGAGGCCACATACAGTCCCCGGCCGTAGGTCTCGGCGGAGCCTGCCACATAGGCTCCCTGGGTGGATCCGTCTCCGAACTCGCCCAGGTAGAAGGGTATATCCCCGGAAACGGAGGTGCGGTCAGCCACAAAGGACTGGGCGACCACATCCAGGCTGGGCAGGTCATAGCTCCAGGCATAGTTGTGGGAATTGAACTTGCCGCAGATATCCTTCAGGGCTTCGTAGCTCTTGTAGTACCAGCCGTACTGCTGGGAGTCGTCGGAGCCGACCATGACGATATCCCCCAGACCCGCCTCCACCAGGCGGTCATGAACCGTCCGATAGTAGGCCACATAGTAGTCAAAATCCACAGCACCCCCGCTGACACGGAAGGAGTAGCTGGGTTCGTTTTGCAGGATCAGCTCCTTGACACAGTCGTACCCCAGGTCGTCCCGGATGTACTTCAGCAGGTAGACGATATTTTCAGCCATCTCGTCCAGGCTGTTGGGGGCACCGATCCAGTCCCCGATGTCCTGACAGGCCATCCAGTACCCGGCCGGGGCACCCCACCAGGTCAGCGTCACCCGCACGCCCAGCTCCTGGCACACCTTGAGGTAGGCGAACAGGCATTGCATTTCCTGATTGTCCAAGCTGAAGCCGTCCGGGTCAGCCACGGCGGGGTCGTTGTTGTCGTTCTGCTTTTCAAACCAGTCCGGCATGACCATCATGCGGACAGCCTGGATGCCCAGGGTCTCCATCCGCCCTTTGATGAAGGTCAGATCCTCCTCGGTGATCCCCCGCTTCCGGTTGACATCCAGCAACAACTTGGGATCCCACTCACAGCCCAGCGCATTGACAGTGTGGCGGTTGGCGGTGTCGGACAGGGTCAGGTCGTAGGTGGCACTGACCGCCGGCTGCTCCACCAGCTCCACCAGGGTGACATTGTCCACATACACCGTCCCGGTAGAGAACCACAGCCGGGGGCCGACTGTCACCGAGGTGGCCTTATCGTTGATCTTGAAAATGTAGCTGACTGTTCTCCAGTCAGAGGAACCGAACAGGGAGCTACTGATGCCCTCGCCGATGTTGTTGGAGCCTTCGTAGTTGGCAAGCCCCAAGCAGAACCCGCTGCCCTCGGAGCCGACCTCCTCGCATTTCACATCGCAGGTCATCAGGTAGGTGCGCCCGGGCTGGCAGTTCACATACTGAAACACGCTGGCTGCCACCGGCTTTGTGTTGGTTATTTTCAGGCAGGGAGAACCGTCCGGCCCCCCGTCCTTGACCGCCTGAAAGGTGGTTGCGGCCGTGTCCTGGCTCCAGGTCTGCCACTGATTCAGTCTTTTGTCGAAGCCGCCGTCCCTGATCATGCTGTTTTCCTCCGCCACCGCAGGCATGGCCAGTACCGATGCCATCAGCCCCAAAAGAAGCCCGATGGCTATGATCCCCTTCTTCATAATGCCTCCTGTATTTTTCATCAGTTTCAGCGGCTGACAGTCGTTCAGGCCGACCGTCCCTCCGCCTGACCCCATTGTACCATGCGGGCATGCCGCTGTCAATAGTTTGTCGGACGATCCGGGACATTTTTTCGCTACAGTTCAGGTAGGGGATGGAGATACGGTCCCTTCACTTTTCCCTTGACAAAACTGCCGGGGCGTGGTATAGTATGGTAGAGCGAAGCGACAGAACAGAAAGGAAGAACGCCATGCGTGCATTCATATATACCGGGGGTGTCATCTGCCCGGAGAACATAACAGAACACCCCAAGGCTGACGAGCTGCGGATCGCCGCCGATTCCGGCTACCGCAACGCCAAGCGCCTGGGGGAGAGAGTGGATATTCTGGTGGGGGACTTTGACTCCCTGGGGGAGGTGCCCCGGGACGCGGGGCTGGAGATCCATCAGGTGCCTGCGGAGAAATCCCTGACGGACACCCAGATCGCTTTGGAACTGGCTGTGGAGCGGGGTGCTGATGAGGTCATCCTTGTCGGTGGCTTGTCCGGGCGGCTGGATCACACGCTGTCCACCCTGTACATTCTGGAGGACATGAAGGAGCGGGGCATACACGGGTACCTGACCGACGGGCAGAGCCGTGTCCACTACATCCGCTCCTCCTCCATCCTTATCGCCCGCAGTGCCTACAAGTACCTGTCTGTCATTGCCGCCGACGAGCAGGTCAAGGGTGTTAGCGTAGAGGGGGGCAAGTACCCTCTGAAGAACCAGACCCTGCGTCGGCGGTTGCAGTATGCCGTGTCCAATGAGATCACCGGCAATGTGGCTATGATCTCCTGCAGGAAGGGCGGACTGTTCATCATCGAATCCCGGGATGTGACCCCCTGAGAGGGGCCGTGGCGGAGACTTCCGTCAGTCTATATCCTCCACGATTTCCTGGGGGCGGACGGTCAGCAGGTCGGGATGCTCCACATACCGACGGATGTACTTGAAAGCGGAGGCGTAGTAGAAGCCGTCGCAGATACGCTCGTCCGTGACCACCTTCAGGTCAATGAACTTCCGTTGCTCCACCGTCCCGTCCCGCTTGATGCGTCCTACCGTGCGCTTGATGCCGTAGGCGAAGAAGATGGGCAGGTTGCCGAAATTGTATATGTGGTGATATATGGGTCGTATACCCAGCGAACCCATGCTGGTGATGATCATGGAGCCGTGGAAGGGGCTGACATCCCGGACGGCTCCGGGCAGCCAGTCGTGGTAATCCAGCCAGAAGAGCACTCTCACCACAAAACGGAGGATGGGTCTGGGCAGGGAGGCCAGCCAATTGGCGGTCTTATCGAAATCGCTTTCCAGCCCGGCGGTAGCCTTGTTCTCCTCCACCACCTTGTTGAACTTTTCGTATACCTCCTGCACCGTGTCATCCGGCTCGAAGTATACCTTGATGCAGGTGTCCGGGGAGGACAGGGACATCTCCTTTTTGATGGTCATGACCACCTCTATGTTCTTCCGGGCATAGATGCGCTGTCCGCTGACAAACCGGTTGACCCCCGGCTTCTGGGACACGGTGCGGACATAGGCCGCTAGCATGATGTGGAGGAAGCTGAAATTGACATACCCCTGCTTGATCATCTTCCGGCAGAAGGCATCAGCCTCGGTCACATCGAACTCATCGGCGTAGGTGTTGCAGGCATCCGACCGCTGGGCCATGATGTAGGGCATGAATTTGTTCATGGGATACAGGGTGCGGAGCAGGCGGCCCTCCTTCCGGTCTCCCCAGCGGTGCTTGCGGGGTGCAGGGCGGGGCAGACGGGGTTGGACAGCGTCAGCCGGGGTGGCTGATACAGTGGTGCTCTCTTGGGTGATCTCACTCATAGGACATTTCCTCCCTTACACGCATGGACGGGTCTCGCACAGCATGGCTCATTCATCGCATATTATAGCGCAATATCCCCGGAAAATCAAGGGCTTTTCAGCATTTTATTAAATTCGATTCATAAATTAAAGTCATTTTAAAATGGAAGGCGATCCTATGAAGCATGTGAACATATACACCGACGGAGCCTGCCGGGGAAACCCGGGTATTGGCGGGTGGGGGGCCATTCTGGTCTACAACGGCCATGAAAAGGAGCTGTCCGGCGGCGAGACCTGCACCACCAACAACCGCATGGAGCTGACCGCCGCCATCCGGGCACTGGAGGTGCTGAAGGAGCCATGCGCCGTCACGCTGACCTCCGACTCCCGGTACCTTGTGGACGGCGTGACCCGGGGCTGGGCCGCCTCCTGGCGAGCCAGGGGCTGGATCAAGGGGGACAAGACCCCGGCTCTGAACCCGGATCTGTGGGGACAGCTCCTGGATCTGTTGGAAAAGCACAAGGTGGAATTTGTATGGGTTCATGGCCACGCTGGACACCCGTACAACGAGCGGTGCGATGCGCTGGCTACCGCCTATGCGGACAGCCTGAAGAGGTAAGCGGCGGCAGGAGCGCAGCATACGCCCGGTGCTGGCTGTGCGGATAAAAAAAACAGCGCACCGGGGCTGGGGCGGTATATCGGCGGCGGGAAACACGGCATACTATTACGGAAGCGGAATCTCACCATTCATTCGGAAAGGAACGGTATCACGGTTATGTCGTTAATCCAATATTCCCGTCACGCCGGGAAAAAGCTCTCCGCCCGCAGGGCGACCCTGTGCGCCCTGCTCCTCTGCGCCCTGTGCGCTGTGTGCCTGCCGTCCTGCCGGGACAATGGGTATGCGCCGGAGGTCACACTGCCGGACACCCATCCCGTCGGGGAGGGCTCCGTGCCCGCCGAAAGCTACGCCGCCGGGGAGTCGGCCTCCGGCGACAGCACCCACACCGCCCCCGACAGTGCCGCCACCCTGCCCGGTGGGGCAGATACCGACCCGGCCGGAGCCACATCCGGCCGTCTGACCTCTGACAGCGGGACAAGCCTGAGCCTGATTCTGGATTGGGTGCGCACCCCCTGCGGGGACACCGACACGGTGACTGTGGTCCTGCGCCTGACCTCCTACCGCCTGTCGGTAAGCGAACGCCCCGGCATGGGTGTGCTGACCGTAGCCGGAGAGACAGTCCACTTCTCCACCCCGACGCTGGACATCCAGGGCAACGATGCACCTACCGTCACGGATCTGTATACCCATACCTTCACCGTCCCCGCCGGGGCTACTGTCTCCCTGTCCGCCACCTGGCCCTTCAACGGCACCTACGCCGGCGTGGACATCGGTACCCTGACCCTGTCCGGGCAGGCATGAGCGGGTGAGGAATGTGTCAGTGCGCACAAGGGGCTGTCTCAAATGCAAATTTATCAGCGTTTGAGGCAGCCCCCTTTCCGATGGCAGAGCTGCAAAAATCCGTTGACAAACCCGGGCTTCCGTGGTATACTACCCATATCATAACTCGTACTGTACAGGGAGGCATTCCATGATCTATACTGTCACACTGAACCCCGCCATGGACTACAACCTGACCGTTCATTCCCTGAACCGGGGCGTGACCGGTCGGGCCTCCTCGGCGGTCATGACCCCCGGCGGCAAGGGGGTCAATGTGTCCCTCATGCTCCACCGGCTGGGGCTGGGCACAGTCCCCATGGGCATCTGTGCCGGCGTGACCGGCACCTATCTGCTGGACGGCCTGCGGGCGGCTGGGCTGTCCCCGGATTTCGTCCACGCCTCGCCCCAGGGCGGGCCGGAGGTATGGACCCGCATCAATGTGAAGATCGCCGTAGTCGGGGACGGGGAGCGGGAGGTCAATGTGCCCGGCCCGGCCCTCCCGGAGGGCAGCTTTGACACGCTCCTGGAGAAGATAGAGAAGCGGCTGGAACGCAATGACACCCTGATCCTGTCCGGCAGTGTGCCTCCCGGCGCAGGGGATGACGCCTACGCCCGGATCCTTGACCGGGTCGCCGGGCGGAACATCCGGGTGATCGCTGACACCACCGGCCCCCGCCTCCGAGCCATCCTGCCCTACCACCCTTACCTCATCAAGCCCAACCGGGCGGAGCTGGAGGAGCTGGCCGGGGCTACCCTGACAGACGACAAGGCCATTGTCAAGGCCGCCCGGAACCTGCAACGGCAGGGGGCTGGCCATGTGCTGGTGTCCCTGGGCGGGGAGGGTTGCCTGCTGGTTCCCTCCTTCGACCCTGTCCACAGCCAGGCCGACCGGGGGGACGGGCACCTACGGGGTGCCTGCCTGCGCATGGGTGCCATGGCAGGGACTGTCCGCTCCACGGTAGGGGCCGGGGACGCCATGATCGCCGGGCTTCTCTGCGGTCTGGAAAAGGGCTGGAACGCCGACAACATCCTCCGTCTGGCCACCGCCAGCGCCGCCGCCGTGGCCTTCGCCGAGGAGGGAGTGCCTGTGACCGGGCAGGATGTGGACAGGCTCTATGCTCTCTCCGCCGTCTCCGGCAAGACCCCCTGCCTGCACCTGCCCTACTGATCGGTATAGCGTCGCTGGACTGTCA
>CAMEON010000024.1 GCA_945929845.1 uncultured Clostridia bacterium
ATATACTGCAGGGGGGATCCTGCTTTATGGATAAGGTGGGAGGTGAACTGTAACGCGGATTTTGTTACCGTTCAGGTGTTTGGCCATGACAAATCCGAGTTTTCCTATGCATCATAGGGATGTAATCATGCAAACCCGTATTTCAATCAAAAGCCCTCAAAACAATATAGATTGCCGTAACTCCAGTTGTAATCCGTCGCTTTATGACGGTCAAAGGTTAAATGAAAAACCCGTGTGCGTGTTCCCATAGGCAAAAATACCAGACTCCCCCAACCTCGGAAGCCACCGTCATCCCGGTCAAAGGTCATTGCGAAATGATGGCTCATGTCGGGAAGTTCATATACACGATAGTCGGCGCGTTGATCAAAGCCGTTGCCGCATACAAGATGCAGACCGTCATGTGTAAGAATAAGCGAGCCGCCGGTCTCCGCACCGTCCTCAGCTCTTGCGACGAATCTATCGCAGGAGAACGGGTCATTTCCTTCAAATATGTGGTAGGCATAATTTTTATTCGGATCCAGCCTGCAAATTGACATCACCCAAACATTTCTTGCTTCGTCATATATAATATCCGGATCCTCGTCACCCCAAAAGCCGACGAAAGCGCAACGGTCGTCATTTTCTTTTGCTTCAGGCATCAATGTTATATCTGCTATGTTAATGCCAAACCGCAGATCTCCTTTGCATTGGCAATGTCCGAGCACATGACCGTGAGAAAAGGAGCAGACCCAAAGCAACCACCGCTCTTTTTTGCGTTCGTATTTAAGGCAGGTTGCTACATCGTTCGTAATGGCTCCATCGCCGCAGTTAAAGAAAATGGCTCCTACAAGAGAAAATTCACAGGTACCGGGCATCCACGATATTACCCCTTGATAGCTTTCTTTTTGCATTCTCAGGGTTAAGGTGAAAAACATTTTGCCGCCCTCCAAAATGATATCTCCGTTTTCGTAACATACCGGGCGGATATCGGCCTGAGACACACCGCTGTCCATGAATGCATTGACCGATACAACTTCGGCAGAACCTTCGCAGATAAGCGACACTTCTGATTTTTTATAATTTTTTTCAAAATGAATTTCACCAAGAGCCTCAGCACAAAATTCCCGAACAAATTCAGGTTTTTCTTTTGTGGTCGTATACATCTCAAAGCAGTTGCGTCTGGCAGTGATAAGAAACCTCATGCCCGGTATAAATTCAGTAGAAATAATCTGTTCGGTATCTCCGTAACAAACCGAGAGACATCCGTTATTGTTTTTCAGAAGAATGGAAACAGTTCCTAAAGGTGTACGAAACCCAAAACCGCATCTGCCTTCAAGCGAAGCAAGCGTAATCTCGTAACTTGCATATGGGAAAAACGCACAAAAATAGCGCTCTGTATCCGATGCAAAATAGCGTCCTCCGGATATGTGCTCTTGTCCTGCCCTTAAAAGTGGATATGGATCCCCGCCCGGCTCGGTAACAAAATCCTTGTCAAAAGACATTCGTGCCAAGCTTAAGCGCAAGGACTTGTAGAAGTTTACGGAAAAAAGTCTATGAAATTCATATTCCCAAATCTTTTTCATATTACTACTCCAGCATCAAAATATTGAGCAAGTCAATCCTTGTACCCCTTCACTTAGTGAAATTTTGTCTGCGTGCGCCTCCACCCATTCCTTCACCTTTTTGCTGTGGTGTACTTTCAGATTGTCAATGATAAAGAACACCTTGAGTTGGATGTCCTTGATCAGGGCTTCCTCGATCGAGCTTTCCCGGCGGCGGTAGCGTCCCGAACGGTAGCCCTGCCGCGCCTCGGTGCGCTCGTACTTCGCCGCACTCGTCAGCTCTTCGGCTTCTTTGTTCAACAGCTCATTCAGCGTTTTCTCCACGCTCTTTCGCACCAATTCTTTAATTCGCTCTTGACAACTTTCTCACTCAGTTGTATAATATCCTTGGACATGTTCCAAATCTCCTTTCGAATGTTTGTGTAGCTACTTCATTCTACCAGAGTTTTCGGAACATGTCTATGCTTTTTTCCGAACTTTTTTGAATTTTCGAAAAATATTATACCTTATCGCAATCCCTGTAAAAATGTGTTATACTTATAATAACCTTACCTTAACAGAGCCGTTTCTGCCTTGACATATAGTACCCACAGTAAAAAATGCAATAAAGCAGAGAGCCCCGGCCACTCTATATCAAAAAGGAGAACCAAAATGAAGAAAACAACCAAAATCGTCCCCCTCGCACTGATTATTGTTGCTTTGCTTTCATCCATGTGCGGGTGTAATACCGAAAGCACAAATAACCATAATTATACAAAAGAAGAAATAAGTTCAACCGTAGAGACCGACAACACTTATATTGAAGAAGTCGACACCTCCAAGCTGTCATATTACGCAACCTACGATCATGTTGCTTTTTATAAAGGCGAACAGGAGCAATGGTACGCCTATATTGAAAATTGGGGCGAATATCGAAAGCTGGGTAACATCAAGGGCGAAATCTATGACGCTTTGCTCGGAGAAAATACAATTGAGGTCATATTCACAGATTTCGGATATGAAAAAGAAACCATTGTCACAACAATAAAATTGACACGTAATGCAGACGAAGTGAGCTCTTATCAAAACAATAGTGAAAGTATTCAAACAAAGCAATACCAATATTTTTATAGAGCCATTGAAGAGAACCCTTATGACAAATGGTTGAAAAACGAATTGGAAAAAGGCGAACGCGCTGAAAAAACAATTTATGCTGAATATTTGGCATTTTGGAAAGATGAACTTGCGTTTACTATAGAAAGCGGTGAAGTGATTTTTGACGATAAAGAACAATATGAACAGTGGAAAAGTGATATACAACAATGGCTTGTTATCTCGCAAGACATCCTGAAAAACGAAATGAATATGATGAACTACTCATTAGGGCAACTTGAAGTTATTATCCCTTATTGCGAAATGGTTCGCCAAAAAGTAATTGATGCTAAACGCTTCATATATTATTATCAAATTTATAACACACTTACACCTTATACAAATATTGAGATTAATTGGTGTTCCAAATAGATATTCAGCAGTAGCAAGCATAGAGATGCTTGCTACTGCCTTTTCAGTCGGGAATAAAAGCGGTACATTACATATTAGGGAGCATCTCGATATTCTCTTGCTCAATTTTTGATGCCGAAATAATGTTTTTTGAAAGAAGCCTGTGACCCATTGCCTTCTCGCCTTATACATCAAACGCAACTGTGCTTTCAAAGCCGGGAACAAGGCCTGCATTGCAACGTGGGAGCAGGGAGTGTCCCTCTATGATGGCAGATCGCCTATTTTTTCAAGCCTGCGCCATTGCTTGCACCGGGGCAACCCTTACGGAAGGAGGCGGAGCACCATGTGGCACCGTTCGGCACAGGCACCCCGTATCTCTATGATGTAGTCCAGCTTCAGCACGCCGTCCGTGAACAGGCGGTTATCCACTGCAAGGCTGTGGACGGCGATCTGAAAGACCATATACGGCGTATTATAGGTGCAGATAGCCCGGTGATGCGCCCGGAAGGTCAGGGCTGTGCTGACCGACCCGGATCGGATCATGTGAACCAGCCCGCTGTCGGCGGTGTGGAACACCACGGTGGAGTGGGCACCTTCCATGCCAGTCAGTTCGCTCTCGTCGTAGGCTACCGTCACCGTCTCTCCTTGTCCGGTGGGATCGGCCTCCCGGTACAGCGTCCCCTCGGTGATCAGCTCCAGGGACTGTACGGCATCATTCTTAGCACAGGTGTCCCCGGCACTGTCCGCCTCGCTTCCCCGGCTCATCCGGCGCAACACAGCCGGATCGACAGGCTTGACAAAGTAGTGGCTCGGACTGTTCTCATCCTCCATCACACCCATGTTCAGCTCCTCCTGCGGAGACAGAGGGACAAGCTCCGGTGTGGCGGGGTCAGGCTGGCTGGGCTGAGACCCATCATCCGGCAAGGATCCGGCCTCTGCGTCTCCCGACAGGCCATATACCGCATCGAACAGGGAGGCGCACACCTCGTACTGCTCGGACTGTATGGAGAGCCGCACCGGTTGACCCGGGTTCTTTTTCAATCTTGCTTTCATATCCGGTTTCGTCTGTTTTCCTTTCATGTTCCGTCTCACCTTTTCCGATTCTATTTTCCTACGACTGCCCTGCCGCCTCCCGGCTCCGCAGAATCTCCAGTTCTTCAAACACAGAACGGACAGCCTCCTCCCTTGTAGGGTAGCTAACCGGGCGGAATTCCCTGTCTATGGCATACCGCCACACGCTCCGCTCCCTGTCCTTATACAGGACGATCATGTGCCCACGTACCTTCAGGTACCGATTCCCGTTCCGGGACAGCTTCCACTCCCGCCCCAGGAAGGTGTCCATCCGAGCCTGCCGCTTCTTGAATTCCCTCTCCCGGGTTCTGGCAGCGACGACATCACCCTCCATTTTCCCGGCGCACACGCACCCTACGCCCAGAGGGTGGTAGTGCGGATGGGTCATGTGATGGACATAGCGGATGATCTGCTCCCCGCACATCTCGCACACCCCCACCGGAGCACCCAGGTCGGTGATCCCGGTACAGCTCCAGCCGGAGTGGGGCACATCCTCCCGCTTCCACAGGTTCTCCGTCCCGGCCAGCTTTTCACGCAAAGCCTGCTGCTCGGTCGGTGTCAATCCATGCTGTGGGGTTTCTTCCCTCACAGGTCCCCTCTCCGGTTCCCTGTCCGGTTCCCGCACGGGGTCAGGTATGGGTTCCAGTTGGATTTCCGCATAGGGCACCATGGTCGGTTCAGTGGCAGGAATCGGAGTTTCCACCGAGGCCGGGGCGGCATCCGGCGGCATGCCCTCCGGCCCCGCAGGCTCCGGCGCAGGAACCGGCGGTTGAGCGGCGTTCCCGTCCGTGTCCGGACTCGTGGCCTGTAACGGTTCCCGTGGGGTATCAAAGTAGGTGCGGGCAATATGCCTTGGCTTTTCCAACCGGTCAAACTTGATGATGTAACTGCCCCTTGTGTCGTCCCGGGACAGGATCACGCCCCGGCCGAAAATATGGTGCTGTATCACCTCTCCGGCGGATTTGTCTGTTTCCCCGCCGGCAGGCGGTGTGGTACGGGCGGCGTACCCCCGGCTCTCCCTGTCCAGCTCCTCGGAAATGACCCCGATACGGGTGTAATTCTCCGGGCCGATCTCCCGCAGGAAGCGGGAGGGCAGTTTTTTTGCGCCATTCTCCGAAAAGCCCTCGGAGTCCATCAGGAACAGCCGCTCCATCGCACGGGTGAGAGCCACATAGCACAGCCGCCGCTCCTCCTCAAGGCCGGCCTCCTTCCGCTCCTCCACGGTTTTGGATGAGGGAAAAATTCCCTCGGTGAAGCCCACGATGAACACCACCGGGAACTCCAGCCCCTTGGAGGCATGGATGGTCATGAGCTTGACAGCGTCCCGGGGGCTGTCGTCCCCCTCCCGGGCTTGCAGATCCACTTGCAGAAGGAAGGCAGGCAGGGTCAGATCCTCTCCGAAGTTCTTCTCGAACTCATCGGCCACCCGCAAAAACTCCGCCAGATTTTCCAGCCGTTCCTCATCCCCCAGCTCCCGGATATACTGCTGATACCCCGACCGTGTGCAGACAGCCCGCACCACATCGGAAATGCGCATCCCGGTGCTCTCCTGGCGCAGCTCCCGGACCAGCCGGATCAGATCGGCGATGCCGCTGCCCCGGAAGGCCGGATCGTCGGCATGGGCGGCCAGGGTGTCAAATAGCTTTCCCGGTGTCTCCTCCCCGTCCCGCAGGGCATCCAGAGCCGCCATTCTGCTCCGGCCGAATTTCCGTCTGGGCACATTGACCACCCGGCGGAAAGCGTCATCATCTCCGCTGGCGATCAGCCGGAGGTAGGCCACCATGTCCTGCACCTCCATGCGCCGCCAGAACCGCACGCCGCCGAAGATCTCATAGGGTATCTGTCCCTCGGTAAACTTCTTTTCCACCGTGCGGGACAGGAACCCGGAACGGTACAGCACGGCAAAGTCCCCCCAGGGTCGCCCGGTCTCCTTCCTGATCTGTCGGATGGTGTTCACGATCTGACCTGCCTCCGCACTGTCGTTGGCCATGTGGTAGTGGATCACCGGTGCCCCAGCCTCGGCCAGGGTAAAGAGATCCTTCTTGATGCGGATGCGGTTCTTGTCGATCAGGGTGTTGGCGCAGGCCAGGATCTGGGGTGTGGAGCGATAGTTGCGGTTGAGAAACACGGTCTTTGTGCCCTCATGATGCTTGTCAAAGTCCACCAGGAGCCGCACATCCGACCCCCGCCACTCATAGATATTCTGATCCGGATCGCCTACGACCATCACATTCCCGTATCCTCCGGACAGTATATCCACCAGCCGCATCTCCCGGCGGGAGCTGTCCTGAAACTCATCCACCATGATGTAGTTCAGCCGCTCCTGCCATTTCTGCCGCACGGTTTCGTCCTTTTCCAGCAGGTAGAGGGCGTAACTGATCAGGTCATGGAAATCCAGGGCATACAGAGCCTTCTGCCGCTGGAGAAATTCCTCCATGATCTCCTGGTCGGTGTCCCGCACCTCGGGGAGGATCCGGCAGGGGGCAGGGTTGGTCATAGCGGCCACATAGGCAATGTCCGACTTGAACAGGCCTATCCGTTTCAGGATGCTCTCAAAGCTGGCATGATCCAGCTTCAGCTCCCGCTTCCTGTATATCTCCTCCAGTATGGACTTCTGCCCGGCGTTGTCCAGGATCCGGAAGCCCCGGTCCAGGAACAGCCTTCCCCCGTCTTCCCGGAGCAGGCGGGCGCAGAAGCCGTGATAGGTGCAAATCAGACCGGTATCACAGCCCGGGCCGATCTGTGTACGGATGCGCTTTTTCATCTCCCCGGCGGCCTTATTGGTAAAGGTCACGCACAGGATATTGGCGGTTTCGATGCCCACTTCTGTCACAAGGTAGGCATACCGGCTGACAAGTAGTCTGGTCTTGCCGCTCCCGGCACCGGCGATCACCCGCACATAGCCCTCGGTAGCGGTGACAGCCTCCTGCTGTTTCTCATTGAGCAATGCAAAATCCTGCTGATCCATGATGCACTGCCTCCTTTCCCGGGCGGCGGACGACCGACCCCATCCTGTTGTATTATCCTTCCACTTCCTCCGCCGACAGCACCTGCCGCCCGTGGGTCTGGTCGTCAAAGAAGATGTTGTGTACGCCGTCGGCGTACTCGGCCTCGCCGTTCTGGTTGTCGTAGGGATCCATGCGGCACAGCGCCTTGTCCGGGGTCAGCGGTTGCTGGAACTCATTGGATGCCACCAGACGGAAGGGATCCAGGTTGCCGAAGTAGTGATCCCGGCGCATCTGGTTTCCGGCCCGGGCGGCTCCCTCTCCATAAGAAGGGTCGCAGTACAGCCAGCCGTAGGGGGCCACATAGAACATGCTCCAGTCATGACTGCCGATGTGGTCAGGGGAGCAGGAACTGCCGGACTGCCACTTGGCGGGTATGCCCAGCACCCGGCACAGGGTGATGAAGGCCAGTGCCATGGTGCCGCAGTCGCCGTACCCGTTGGTCAGGACGAACTCCGGAATGTTCTCGATCAGCAGGTAGTCCCGGACATAGGAGTACCGCACATGGTCGCATATCCAGTCATAGACCCGGCGGGCAAGCCGGAGCGGGTCGGTCTCGTCTCCCTTGATCTCGGCGGCCAGCTCCCGGATGAAGGGGGTGAAGCGGATGTGGGGATACTGCTCGGCGGTATATTCCTCCAGCTCGGCGGGTGTCAGCCCCTCCCCGGCGGGGATGCCGGAGGGTGTGTGGTGGGACAGATCCACATACTTTGCCCGGTTGACAAAGGAGAAACGCACCCGATAGGTCGCCCCGGCCTGGCAGGGCACTTCCATGAAGGCGGTGCGGTGGACGGTGCCGGTCAGGGTCACGGGGTGGGAGGAGGAGATCAGCCGGATGTCCTCCCCGGGCTGGGTGGCACAGGCCACCGGGTAGGGGAACCACAGGTGCAGTGTCTCCCCTGGCCGCTCGGCGTGCGGCTCCAGCCGGATCCACTCCTCCACCTCATACCGATAGGCAAGGCTTCCCTTGGTCTTCATGGCCAGGATGGTCTCAAGACCCCCTTTGGTCGCATCCGGTGCTACATAGGCCGGATCCTGCACCTTTTCCAGAAAATCCGTGTGTGTCTTGAATATGTTGGACAGTGCCTGGTGCTGGAAGCAACGCTTCCCGTCCCGCAGGATATAGTCCACATTGCCCATGGCGATCAACTGCTCCAGCGTCTCCTCGGTGGCGGCAGGGTACCTTTCCCGGATGCCATCCAGTATATCGGCATCAGACAGCGGGTAGTCATGCAGTAGCTGTTCGGCAAAAATGGCCTGTAGCTCCAGCCGCTTCCGCAGGGCAAACGGCAGATCCCGTTTCAGCCAGCGGCCGATGCAGTCCAACTCCCCGGAAAAATCCCCGGCGTAGTGGTACATGCGCACCTCCTCCGGCAGGGTCAGAGCCTGATATTTCAAATCATCCATATGGAATTTCATGTGATGGTCTCTCCTTTTCGGTATTGTCCTATCATTTTGTCTATATGATAACACTTTTCCCGCAAAATTGCAAGAGATTTTCCGGCGCTTGTACAGAAAACCAATGCATTCCCGTGACAGGCGTTACAGTTCACCTACCCCCGCCGTGCGCTCCCTTTTCTACCGTAGAGCGGGGAAAGGGGTCCCCGCGATGGCGTTTTTGCTATTTCGGGTAACAG
The DNA here is from genome assembly GCA_945929845.1 of uncultured Clostridia bacterium. Lineage (GTDB taxonomy): Bacteria > Bacillota > Clostridia > Oscillospirales > CAG-272 > CAMEON01. Next base: position 8,737 of record CAMEON010000024.1, read on the forward strand.
TAACGCTGGCTCCCCTAGGATAATTATAACAAAAATACCATGCAACGCCGCACCGAACATGAATATATACACATTTTGAAAGTTCTTGGGGGTCTGGGGGCTTCTTTCAAGAAGCCCCCAGGCGTTCTTCCGCACCCTACCTGAACTGTAACGGCAGGCTGAAATTTTTACGAAAAATGCGGCAGGGGGTTCCCTTTTGGCCATTTATCTGTTATAATATGTGGGATATTCGTCTTCCCGAAAGGAGCTTCCCATGACAATTATTCAGACCCCCCGTCTTCTGTTGCGCCCTTGGTTCGATGAGGACGCAGTGGTGCTGTACAAGTACGCCTCCGACCCTCGGGTCGGGCCACCGGCCGGATGGCCGCCTCACACCTCGGTGGATGACAGCCGCCGGGTGATCCGGGACATCCTGTCCGCCCCGGAGACCTATGCGGTGGTTCTGCGGGCCACCGGAGAGCCGGTGGGCAGTGTGGGCATCATGCGGGGGCACGGGAACGGACAGGGGAGTCTGCGTCCGGAGGAAGCGGAGATCGGCTACTGGATCGGCGTCCCCTTTTGGGGGCGTGGTCTCATCCCCGAGGCGGTGGAGGCTCTGCTGGATCGATGCTTCATCACCATGGGCTGTACCTCCGTCTACTGTTCCTACTTTGACGGGAACGGGAAGTCCCGCCGGGTGCAGGAGAAATGCGGCTTCCTGCCCCATCACACGGAGGAGATATCGCCCAATCCCTTGAACGGTGCGTCCTCTATACACTTCACTTGCCAGACCCGGGAACACTGGCAGGCACGGCGGGTACCGGGACAACACGCCATGCGCCTGGTTCCCTCCTCCTTTGCCGCCATCCGTTCCGGGGAGAAAACGGTGGAAATGCGCCTCTTTGACCCCAAGCGGCAGGCTGTCCGGGTGGGCGACACCGTGACTTTCACCCAGACCGTCACCGGCGAGACCCTGACCGCCTTGGTGACGGATATGCGGGTTTACCCGGATTTTTCCGCCTTGTATGCCGCCGAGGACACTGCCTCCCTGGGGTATCGCCCCGGCCAGGCCGCATCGCCGGAGGATATGTCCGTCTACTACACCCCGGAGGCCATCGCCCGGTGGGGTGCCCTGGCCATGGAGGTATCCGTCCTGCCTTCGTCAAAGCCGACCCACGACGGTCATTTCGCTGAAAAGGAGGGAGAGTGAACCGTGAGTGCCGATCGTGCTGATGAAATGCCCTCTGCCGGGGCTACATCGGCGGAGATGCCATCTGCTGTGTCCCTGCCCGCCGGCTTCGCCGCCCGCATGGAGCGACTGCTGGGGTCGGATTACCCCGCCTTTCTGGCCGCTTACGACAAGCCCCTCCGACCTTCCCTGCGGCTCAATCCCCTGCGCAACCCGACATTTCCTGGCGAGGCAGACCCCGCCCCCAGCCTTCCCTATCCTACCGAGCCGATACCCTGGGCGGCCGGGGGGTACTACTATCCGGCTGACGGATCCGTCCGCCCTGGCAAGCACCCATATCACGAGGCGGGGTTGTACTACATTCAGGAGGCCAGCGCCATGATCCCGGCCTCCCTCTGCCCGCCCCAGCCCGGGGAGCGGGTGCTGGATCTGTGCGCCGCCCCCGGCGGCAAGGCCACCCAACTGGCGGGAGCCATGGCAGGCCGGGGTCTGCTTGTCGCCAACGAGATACACGCCGGGCGGGCCGCCATCCTTTCCCAGAACATGGAGCGGATGGGGGTGCGCAATGCCCTTGTGACCAACCAATCCCCGGCCTCGCTGGCTGAGCGGTTCCCCGGCTTTTTTGACCGGATCGTGGTGGATGCACCCTGTTCCGGGGAGGGTATGTTCCGCAAGGAGCCCCAGGCGGCGGCCATGTGGTCGCAGGAGAATGTGGTGCTGTGCGCCGCCCGGCAGGATGAGATACTGGACTGCGCCGCCATCATGCTGCGGCCGGGCGGGTATCTGACCTACTCCACCTGCACCTTCGCCCCGGAGGAAAACGAAGGCACCCTGCTCCGCTTCCTGCAAAGGCACCCGGACTTTGACACGGTGGAGCCGGAGAATCCGCTGGTGTTGTCCTGCCTGGCCTCCGGCCTTCTGGATCCCGGCAGGCCGGACTTTGTAGCCGGGGGGCAAGCCTATGCGTCCGCCATCCGGCGTGCCGTCCGACTGTTCCCCCACCATGCCGATGGGGAGGGTCATTTCGCCGTGGTTCTGCGGAAGGCTCCCGGCGGGAACGGAGCCGCCGACACCGCACCCGTCCACTGTGTTCCGTCCGGTAGTGGAGAGAAAAGGAGCACAGGCGGCAGGGCGGGAAAGGGCAACCGTCCGCCAGCAAAAAAAGCCTCCGCCAGCCAGGGCATGGCGGAAGTGCTGTCTCTTTTCTCTGCCTTTATGGACGAGTTGACCGGCACTTCATCCGGGTGGGCGCATCTGATGGGTCAGGACTGGATCCCCTGCCTGTTCGGGGATGCGCTCTCCCTGCTCCCGGCGGGGTGCGGCATAGAAGCGGATTCGCTCACCGGCCTGCGTGTGCTCCGGCCGGGACTGTGCGCCGGCGTGGTCAGGGGGGGTCGCTTTGAGCCGTCCCATGGGTTGGCTATGGCACTGGAACCGACCCGTCTGTCCCATGTATTTCCCCTGGACGGCGTGGGGACAGCGGAAGCCTACCTGCATGGAGACACACTGCCCTGTGATGCGTCGCTCCGGGGCTGGTACCTGGTCACGCTGGACGGCCTGCCCCTGGGCTGGGGCAAGGCCAGCGGCGGCACCATGAAGAATCACTACCCCAAGGGTCTGCGGAGGCCCTGACAGAGACAGGCGGACATATTACGCTTTTTTGTAAATTTTCATTTATCCCCTTGTCAGGAAGCGCAAAATATGGTATACTGATAGCAGATCGCAGGTAACTGCGGGTGCGGACACGCACCGTACATTCAAACGAATTGAGGTATTCATTTTGATCGTTGAGTTAGAAGAAGCCAAACACGAGCTGACGGCTCTGCGGCCGGAGGTGGAGGAGTTGCGTCAGGCACTGCACATCGACGCCCTGACTGCCAAGGTAGAGGAGCTGGAGCAGACCACCCTGGCTCCCGACTTCTGGAACAACCAGGCCAATTCCTCCAAGGTGCTCCAGACCATCAAGCAGTCCAAGGACACGCTGGAGGAGTACAACACCCTCAAGGCCCGTCTGGAGGATGCCATCGCCCTGGCGGAGATGGCCATTGAGGAGAACGATGAAGCCAGCCTGCCGGAGGTACAGACCGAGCTGTCCGACATCAAGGCCGATGCGGAACGGATGCGCATTGAGGCCCTCATGGTGGGCGAGTACGACAACAGCACCGCCATCGTCTCCTTCCACCCCGGCGCAGGCGGCACCGAGGCCCAGGACTGGTGCCAGATGCTGTACCGCATGATCACCCGGTGGGCCGAGAACAACAAGTTCAAGGTCAAGCTGGTGGATTGGCAGGACGGGGACGAGGCCGGACTGAAGGCCGCCACCATCATGGTGGAAGGCCCCCACGCCTACGGATTTTTGAAGAGCGAGAACGGCGTGCACCGTCTGGTGCGGGTCTCCCCCTTTGATTCCGCCGGTCGTCGCCACACCTCCTTCGCCTCCATCGAGGTCATGCCGGAATTCCCTGACCTGGACGAGATCCAGTTGCGGGATGAGGACTACGATTTCATGCCCTTCCACTCCAGCGGTGCCGGCGGGCAGAACATCAACAAGGTGTCCTCTGCCGTCCGTATCACCCACAAGGCCACCGGCATTGTGGTTACCTGCCAGACGGAGCGCTCCCAGCTTCAGAACAAGGAGACCGCCCTCCGTATGCTGAAGGCCAAGCTGATGGATATCAAGATCCGTGAGCGGCTGGACACCATTGAGCAGATCCAGGGGAACAAGAACAATATTGAGTGGGGTTCCCAGATCCGCTCCTATGTCTTCATGCCCTACACCCTCGTCAAGGATAACCGGACAGGGTACGAGGAAGGCAATGTGGATGCCGTCATGGACGGCAAGATCGATGGCTTCATCAATGCCTACCTGAAGTATATCACCAAGGCGTGAGTCGGTGCCCCGCTTCCTTTGACTTTTTCCCCCCTTTCCGGGGGGATTTTTCTTTTTGCAAAAAAGTGCGAAAAAAAGAGATAAAGTAGTGTTTCGTCCTCAAAACCGCCCCAGATCGGGTCAGGCGGCAGAACGGCATCGTTTTTTGACCTTGTTTGACTTTGACTTTCTTTGACCTTTGGTGTATACTATGGGCACAAGGTCAGGAAAGGTCAAAGACCGATAGCAATATGTAAGGAAAGAGGTGATCCTCATGTTGGCTGATGACATTGCCCGCATGATCGAGACCATGCTGGATGAATCCGGCGGCCGGTTGGATCTGCAAAGGAATGACATGGCGGCTCGCCTGGGCTGTGTGCCCAGTCAGATCAGTTATGTGATCTCCTCCCGCTTCACGCCCCAGCGGGGATACATCATTGAATCCCACCGGGGCGGCGGCGGGTACATCCGCATCATCCGCAAGCAGATGAGCCGGAACGACTACCTGATGCACTTCTTCTGCGCCGTCGGTGATTCCATTGACGAGGCCGCCGCCATGGCTTGTCTGAACAACCTGGCAGGGAGTGGCTTCCTTGGTAAGGAAGGTTACGCCGTAGCCCGAGCGGCACTCTCCGGCAGTGCGTTGCAGGATCTGCCGCCGGACATGAAAAATACTGTCCGGGCACAGATATTCCGACATATTATTATGGGGCTTATGAGTTAGAATATAGACAACCGGACAGCCGCTCTCCCCTGCCCCACACACAGCGATCAGCAATCAGAATCCACACCATCCCCGAATGAGGAACAGAAAGGAAGTAATCATTATGCTTTGTGAAAAGTGCAACAAGAAAAAGGCTACCGTATTTTACAATGAGAATATCAACGGCAAGGTTCGTTCCTTCAACCTCTGCGCCGACTGCGCCAAGGCCATGAGGGATGCCGGAGAACTGGAAGACATCAGTGCTTCCTTCTCCTCCTTTGCCTCCCCGTTCCTGTCGCTGGAGGACAGCTTCTTCAACGACTTCTTCTCCCTGCCCTTCCATACGACCGGCGGGCTGAATGCACCGTCCGCTCCCAAGAAGTGCCCTTTGTGCGGGGCTACGCTGAGTGACATATCCACCACCGGCAAGGTCGGGTGCGCAAAGTGCTACGAAACTTTCGCCGATGAATTGGAAGGCCCCATTCAGTCCGCCCATGGCAAGACCGGTCACATCGGTCGTATCGCCCGGGGACATCGTGCGAAGAAGGAGAAGGCCGACCGTATCTCCGCCCTGAAGAAGCAGTTGAAGGAAGCCATCAATGACGAAAAATTTGAGGAAGCCGCCAGCCTGCGGGATCAGATCCACGCACTGGAAGGCAACGCCTGATGGGCGCAACAGAAAGGAGTGATGGATATGGCATGGTATCAAGTTCCGGGTAATGAACAGGACATTGTCATCAGTACGAGAGTCCGCTTCGCCCGCAATCTTAGCGAATACCCCTTCCCCTCCCGGCTGGATGCCGCAGGGGCTAAGGAGATCATAAACAAGGTGGGTCAGGTGCTGGAGGACAACGGCTTTACCAAGACCGACTTCTCCGACATATCCCACACCGCCGCCGTATCGCTGGTGGAAAAGCATTATGTCAGCCCGGAGTTCGTCCGGGAAAGCCTGCCGCATGCTCTGTACCTCAACGAGCCTTGCAACCTGTCGGTGATGCTCTGCGAGGAGGATCACATCCGCCTGCAGTGTATCCTGCCCGGGTTGGCTCTGCAGGATGCCTACAAGGGTGCCTGCAAAGTGGAACAACTGTTGGACGAGCGGTTTGACCTGGCCTTTGATGACAAGCTGGGCTATCTGACCCACTGTCCCACCAATCTGGGTACCGCCATGCGAGCCTCGGTGATGCTGTTCCTGCCTGCAACCACCATGGCCGGTCGGATGGAAGCTCTGGCCGCCCGGCTGAACCAGTTGGGGCTGACCGTCCGGGGGTTGTACGGGGAAGGTTCCGGCTCCGACGGGTACCTGTACCAGGTATCCAACCAGGTGACGCTGGGCGTCACCGAGGAAGGCACCCTCCGCAAGCTGGAGGATGTGGTGCACCAGATCATTGACAACGAGCGCAAGCTCCGTCAGTCCGTCAGCGGACGGGATCTGGATCTCCTGACCGACCGGGTGCTCCGTGCCGAGGGCACACTGAAGTATGCCCACGCACTGACATCGGCAGAGTTCCTGAAGCTGGCGGCCGAGGTGCGTCTGGGCGTGGCTATGGGGATCATCAAGGATGTCAAAGTGGAGGCCCTGACTGCCCTCCTTATTGAAGCCATGCCCGCCACCCTCACCATGAACACCGAGCCCACCCCTAAAACAGAAGGGGAACGGGATCTGGCCAGGGCGATGCTTGTGCGGGAGAAGCTGAGCGGCAATCCGTAAGCCGACTGTGCAGACGATCTGCACATAACCAAAGAAATACCGTAAACAGTAACAGTCAAACAGGGAGTGATATATATGACCAATCGTTTTACCCAAAGAGCGCAGAATGCGTTGAACAGTGCTCTGCAATCAGCCTCGGAGTTGGGTCACACCTATATCGGTTCGGAGCATATCCTGCTGGGGTTGCTCGCCGATCCGGAATCCATCTCCGCCAAGCTGTTGAGTGCCCGGGGGGTGGATGCGGACAAGGTTCGCCAAGCCGTCATTGACCTGGCCGGGGAGGGCGTACCCAGCCAGGTGTCCCCGGCTGACATGACGCCCCGGATGCAGAAGATCATACAGGATTCCGCCTACATTTCCGTGCGGGCGGGGCAGAATTATATAGGTACGGAGCATCTGCTCCTGTCCTTGCTCAGCGAGCGGGACTGCGTGGCTGTCCGTATCTTGGAGAACCTGGGTGTGTCCGTGGATGCCCTTTGTGAGGATGTGGTGAAGTTCATGGGCGGCGTTCCCGGCGGCGAGACAGCCGACGGTGAGGAAGCCGGTATGTCGGCCTCCGGCAGCGGTGCTCCGGGTCAGGCCGGTCGGCAAAAGGCCGGTAGCAAGCGGGGGGACAAGTCCCTTGCCTCCACACCGACGCTGGCGCAGTTTGGCCGTGATCTGACGGAAATGGCTCGCACAGGCAAGCTGGATCCCATCATCGGCCGTGACACGGAAACGGATCGGGTAATCCAGATCCTGTCCCGTCGTACCAAGAACAACCCCTGCCTGATCGGTGAGCCTGGCGTGGGCAAGACCGCCGTGGTAGAGGGTCTGGCTCAACGGATCGCCGACGGGAATGTGCCGGAGACCATCCGGAACAAGACCATCGTGACCCTGGATCTGGCCGGCATGATTGCCGGTGCCAAGTACCGGGGCGAGTTTGAGGAGCGGTTCAAGAATGTGATGGAGGAGGTGCGCAAGAACCCCGACATCATCCTGTTCATTGATGAGATCCACACCATCGTGGGGGCCGGTGCCGCCGAGGGGGCTGTGGATGCCGCCAATATCATCAAGCCCACCCTGGCCCGGGGCGAGATGCAGGTCATCGGCGCCACCACCATTGCCGAGTACCGAAAACACATCGAGAAGGATGCAGCTCTGGAGCGTCGGTTCCAGCCGGTGACGGTGGGCGAGCCTACCGAGGAGGAGGCCGTGCAGATTTTGAAGGGCCTGCGGCCGAAGTATGAGGCCCACCACAAGCTGAAGATCTCAGACGAGGCACTGGAGGCCGCTGTGCACCTGTCGGTGCGGTATATCCCGGATCGGTACCTGCCGGACAAGGCCATTGACCTTGTGGATGAAGCCGCTTCCCGGATGCGTATTTCCGCCCATACCTCCCCGCCTGACCTGAAGGAGATGGAAAACCGTCTGACGGCGGTAGGCCGTGAGAAGGAGGAGGCCGTCAAGGCCCAGGATTTCGAGCGGGCCGCCCGGCTCCGTGATGAGGAGAAAAAGCTCCGCCAGTCCTACGAGGACTCCAAGTCCTCCTGGGCTAAGGAGCAGGATGCGGACGCCCTGACCGTGGGGGAGGACGAGATCGCCGACATTGTGACCCAGTGGACAGGCATACCGGTCAGCAAGTTGCTGGAGGGTGAGGGCGAAAAACTGCTCCATCTGGAGGACACCCTGCGCCAGCGTGTCATCGGCCAGGATGAGGCGGTGACAGCGGTGGCAAAGGCCATACGGCGTGGCCGGATGGGTCTGAAGGATCCCAAGCGTCCCATTGGCTCCTTCATCTTCTTAGGGCCTACCGGCGTGGGCAAGACCGAGCTGTCCAAGGCTCTGGCCGCCGCCATGTTCGGGGACGAGTCAGCCATGATCCGTCTGGACATGTCGGAGTATATGGAAAAGCACAGCGTGGCCAAGCTCATCGGTTCGCCTCCCGGATATGTGGGCTTTGAGGAGGGTGGCCAGTTGACGGAGAAGATCCGCCGCCATCCCTACTCCGTGGTTCTGTTCGATGAGATCGAGAAGGCGCACCCCGATGTATTCAACATCCTGCTTCAGGTGCTGGACGACGGTATCCTGACGGATTCTCAGGGTCGCCGGGTGGACTTCAAGAACACTGTCATCATCATGACCTCCAACCTGGGTGCCTCTGACCGGGGCGACCATAAGGCGTTGGGCTTCACCGCCGGTTCCATGACCGAGGAGAAGAACGCCGCCGCCCGGGAGCGGATGATGACCGCCCTGAAGGAGACCTTCCGCCCTGAGTTCATCAACCGTGTGGATGATATCATCGTGTTCCACTCCCTGGAGGAGCCGCAGATCCGGGCGATTGCCGCCCTGATGCTGGACGAGGTGCGCCGCCGTGTACTTGGTCTGAATGTGGGCATTGCATTTGACGATTCCGTTGCCGAGCTGGTGTCCAAGGAGGGCTTTGACCCGGTATATGGCGCAAGACCTCTGCACCGTGCGGTGGTTCGTCTGGTGGAGGATTCCTTCTCTACCGAGATGCTGGAGGGCAAGATCAAGGCCGGGGACAGCGTGAAGGCCACAGCCGTGGATGGCCATGTGGTGTACGCCGTCAACGGAGCCAGCCAGGATGCCGGCACGCAGTCGGCCGACAGTCAGAACACGAACGGACAGACCGGCGATAAGCCGGACGATACGCCTGGTCAGTCTGAAAGCTCCGGTCAGGAGAACGGAATTTAACCCGCCTTAGAATAAAGGAGCGGCTCACAGAAGCCGCCCCTTTATTTTTATCCACCGATACCGGATTCAATATCCGACTTGAATTCAGCGTTCAACTCGGGATAGGCCGACAGCATGGGTTCGACCTTGCTTCCCTTCTTGCGTTCGTAGTAGTTCTTGGTGATCTTTGCAACAAGACCGGAAAGGGCGATGACGCCGATGAGGTTGGGGATCGCCATCAGGCCGTTGCAGGTATCGGAGATATCCCACGCCAGACTGCTCTCAATGACAGCGGAGGCCACAATCAGCAGGACATACAGCACCTTGAAGCAGACCACGGCGATCTTCTGCCCCTTGACGCCCAGCTTCTGGAAGACAAATTCCGTAGCCTTTTCCCCGTAGTAAGACCAGGCCAGAATGGTGGTGAAGGCGAACATGGGCAGGATGATCGTGAAGACAACGATACCAAAGCCGCTGAAATTCTGAGAGAAGACCAGAATGGCGGTCTCCGTATCGTTTTCCGCACCTGTCAGCGCATTCAGATCCAGGGTGGTCAGCATCATCATGGCAGACAGCGTGCAGATGATGAAGGTATCAAAGAAGACCTCAAACACACCCCACAGACCCTGCTTGACCGGCTCCCTGACCTCGGACGCGGAGTGGGCAATGACAGAGGAACCAAGGCCGGCCTCGTTGGAGAACACACCACGGGCCATGCCCTTCCGAATGACTGTGGCGAAGGCATATCCCATGATACCGCCGGCGGCGGCCTTGAAGTTGAAGGCGCAGGTGAAGATGGAAGCGAGCGCAGAGGGCACTGCCTTGATGTGCATACAGATGGTGATGAGTGCCATGACAATGAACAGGAGGGACATGACCGGCACCAGCTTGGAGGCTACCTTTCCGATGCGCTTGATGCCACCGATGATGATGAGGGCTGTCAGTCCGGCTACGATGACACCGATGATCAGCTTCACCACCGTGGCATTCTGATAGTCATACACATAGCCCACCGCATTGGTGATGGTGCTGGATATTTTATTTGTCTGTGCACCGCTCATACCTATAGCGGCCAGCATGGCGAAGACGGCGGCTACATAGCCCAGCCACTTCCATTTCATACCGTAGGAGATGTAGTAGAAGGCACCGCCAGACAGATGACCCTCGCTGTTCTTCTTACGGAAGTACAGACCCAGCACATTCTCGGCGTAGTTGGTCACCATACCGAAGAAAGCGGATACCCACATCCAGAAAACAGCGCCCGGGCCTCCGGTCAGGATGGCAGCGGTGACACCTATGATATTACCCGTGCCTACCGTGCCGGAGATGGCGGCGGAAAAGGCTTCAAACTGGGAGACAGTATGGATGCTGTCCGTCTTCTTGTCCTTCTTCCTGCCGATACTCTTGACGGTGGGAATGATGGTGGAGTTCATGGAGTCCCCGAATTTCCTGATCTGCAGGAACCGAGTGCGGATGGACAGGAGCAGACCTGTGCCCAGGATCAGGACAATGACAGGCCAGCCCCATACGATGTTGTTGATGAAGCCGTTCACCTTTGTAACGACTTCGATGATGGAATTCCACATAATGCGGCCTCCGTGTGAATGGATTCAAAAACAAAAAGAGCCAAACATTGTTTGGCCCCGGAAGCCGCATCGCTTCCCTCCCCCGACAGGCCGTCATGCGGGCATACCGAATGGCAGGCTGATGTAGCAGGGACATCCCTTGCGGTGCGCTGACTCCGTCCTTTTGCCTGAGAGATTCGTCGTGACTATGTCAGCTACGGCTGAACACTGTCCCGGCTTTCACCTTCGGCACCCATGTGAGTGGACTTCTCCGGAGCGCTATCGGCGTACAGTCCCGCCCTCATCAGGGCACCTGAAAGTGTTACATCTTCGGTGGCCTCCGGACGCACCACCTCCCTGTGGCTCGCCCCTCCGCCCTTTCCTGCACGCTTCATGTAGCAGATTTTATTCTTGTGTCGGTATTATAGCACATTTTCCCCCATATGGCAATACCTTTCGCAGAAAAAACCAACTTTTTTGCAAAATCGGTTACAGTTCGGGCACTTGACCGGCACAGCGTGCGACGGTTCCTTCAAGAAAATCCCCGGTTCCTCTTGACTTCTTTCCCCCGGTTTGCTATAATATGTGCTTGGTTCAACCGAACCGCTACTTTTCCGTTTTGATGTACGGAATGGAGGTCACTTTATGCAAACCTTACTTGCTTTGTCTGTTGCTCTGTTCGCCGGGCTGATGATGTCACGGCTGACCAAGCTATGGAATCTTCCTGCTGTCACCGCCTATCTGGTCGCCGGTGTGCTGATCGGGCCGTACTGCCTGGGGCGACTTGGCTTCCCGGGTCTGGGGTTCATTTCTGCCGCGGATGTAGAGAATTATTCCATCATATCCGATGTGGCTCTGGGGTTCATCGCCTTCACCATGGGCAATGAGTTCCGGCTTTCCAGCCTGAAGCAGACCGGAAAGAAAGCGGTCGTCATTGCGGTTTTCCAGGCGGTAACGGCGACTGTGTTCGTCGACATTGCCTTGATCGGCCTGCACTTCCTGATTCCGGAGGATCTACCCCTGTCTGCGGCCATCACGCTGGGTGCCATTGCCACCGCCACCGCCCCGGCCGCCACACTGATGGTCATCAAGCAGTATAAGGCGGAAGGCCCGGTCACAAAGATGCTGTTGCCGGTGGTTGCTCTGGACGATGTGGTGGGGCTGATCGTCTTCGCCATTTCCTTCGGCATCGCCAAGGCCATGGAGTTCGGCCAGATCGACCTTGTCTCCGTGCTGGTCAATCCGTTGGTCGAGGTGGTCGCCTCCGTCGCACTGGGCGGACTCATCGGACTGATCTTCCACCTGATCGAGGGCTTCTTCCACTCCCGCAGTAAGCGGATGAGCATTTCCGTCTGCTTCGTATTCCTGGCCACCGCCCTGTCCATGACGGAATTCCACATCGGCGCTGTGACCATCAGCTTCTCCTCCCTGCTGGTCTGCATGTCCATGGGTACCGTCTTCTGCAACCTGTGCTCCTTCTCGGAGGAGCTGATGGATCGCATGGACCGCTGGACCGGACCGATCATGGTGCTGTTCTTTGTGATCAGCGGTGCCGGGCTGGAGCTGAAGGTCTTTGCCCACTGGCAGATCGTGCTGGCTGGCCTTGTATTCATCCTGATTCGCTCGGTAGGAAAGATCGTGGGTGCCGGTGTCTCCTCCCGATTCATGCACTGTGAGCCAACGGTTCAGAAGTACCTGGGTATCACCCTGTTGCCTCAGGCCGGCGTGTGTCTGGGTATGTCCCTGATCGCCCTGTCGCTGGGCGAGTCCGGCATCATCATACGCAACATTGCGCTATTCGCTGTCCTGGTCTACGAGCTGGTCGGGCCTCTGCTGACCAAGATCGCCCTGGACAAAGCCGGAGAGATCACCGAAAAGCCTGTGCCTCCCCGCCTCCTAGCCAAGCAACAGCAGAAGCAAGGGAAAGGCAAAGACATCTGATACATCCATCTTTCCCCATAATTCTGAAAATGGGCCACGCCGCCGGAAGTTCCGGTCGAGCGGTGGCCCATTTCTGTTTTTTTCAGTTTTCGCTCACCGAGTGGAGGTTACGGCTCCCCCTCTGCCCCATCCGCCAGAGCCGCAAAGTAGGCATCCAGCCCGTCGGCGATCCCCTTGGCGGCGGCTTCGCGGAATTCATCGGTGGCCATGGTCTCATCATCCTCCCGGTTGGTCATAAAGCCCATTTCCAGGATGGTGGTAGGCACCTGGCTCCAGTTGGTTCCGGCCTTGGTGTCTGTTTCCCACACATTCAGCTTCTCTATTCCGGTAGACTGACAGTATGCGTCCAGAATACAGTCGGACAAAAGGCGGCTCTCCGGATACACAGCGGCGCAGTCCGGATAGGGGTTGTTCGCCGTCTGGCAGACCATCATCGCCCCTTTTTTGGTGTCATCATCCCAACCGTTGGCATGAATACGAATAAACGCATCCGCAATATACTTGTTGGCAAGCTGTGCCCGTTCAACATTGCTGATGTTCACCTCGTTGGTCTCCCGTATCATGACCACGCTGTATCCCCTCTCCAGCAGTTCATCCCGCAGGAGGAGCGCCACCTGAAGGTTCAGCTCATACTCCATCCCCCCGGTGAAGGTGCCGGTGGTTCCCCAGGACACCTTGGCCTGCTCCTCCTCGGCACCCGGTCCCACCGGTTCCTTCTCGGCGTTGCCCTCCTTCTGATGTCCGGCATCAATGACAATGATCTTATTCCGGTTCTCCCCGGTGCCAACATAGAAGATGTCGGTTCCCTCGTGAGCCTCTCCGGTGTAAAGTACGCTATTTCCCGGCAGGCTCGGTTGACTCTCTTCTGACCCGTCCTGAGCCGCCAGCGTGCCTACCACCATATCCCCGGTCGCCAATGTCTCCGCATCGGTGGTTGACCAAAGCCATGCCCATGTGCCTCCGCAGGCACTGCCCGTCATCACAAGGACGGCGGCCAGCCCGGCAACAAGGCATCGCCAAAGAAAGCTCCGGCTCCTCTGTCTTCGGGTAGCTCCTGATGTATGTCCGGCACCGGTTCTTCCGCCGGTTTGTTTGATTTGATTCTTGCGCATATCTGTTCCCTTACCTTCGCCGCCAGGGCGGCTGTGTAATGCTGTGTAATGATGTTGCCCCGACCCTCTCCGGGGGCTGACACATCAGCCCCCTAATTTGGAAGTGGCCGCATCCATGTACATTCTGTAATATCTGTCCACCCGACTCTCATACCCTTCCTTCACAAGGACAGGACACGGAAGGCCGGACTTGTAATAGGCGACATACTGCTTCAGCCACTGATAGTAGGCATCCCCGTGGCCGCCCTCCATGGGCTCTATGTCCCGGCTGTAATTCTGGTTATACTCGTCATAGAATACATACCCGCCGTTCCCGTCAGGGTACCGCTGGGCGACCCACTCGTTCCACCAGCACAGCGTCACCACCTTGGGGTGTACCTCAAAGGCCCATGTCCACTGACAGTACCAGAATATGCCGTTGTTCCTCGGATGGGCATTGCTTGTATTGGACATCTGGGTCTCCTGGGAGGCCGTAGCCACACTGACCTGCTCCGGTTTGCCTTCGGCATCCGGGGTCACAAGGCCGTAGTTGTACACATTCAGGTAGTTCCATCCGTTCACGGAGGTATCACGCTGTAATCCCCACATCCTGCGCACGGTATACAGCTCCGGCAGGGGGAAGTCCTCCGGGTAGGTATGGGTAGTCAGCAGGAAGGGCTTTCCCTCCCAGTATACAAAGCAGTCCTTCCAATCCTCATGGCAGAGGTACCGGTCGTACAGCTCCTGATACAGTGGGCCCTCGCTACTGCCCACCCAGAAGACCATGTACGGTGTTCCCTTGCCTTCAGCCCGCATCTCCAGAATGGTCTCACACATAGCGTCCAACGGGATCTGGATGTAGCTCATCCATGCGCTCCGGTTGCCGCCCAGATACCCGTCTCCCGCATTGGTCAGGTCAAGGATGATGAAGTCCACCCCGGCCTCGTACAGCATGGTCATGTTGTTGCGGATGGCTGTTTTATCCGAGCTACGGTAGTAGCCCTGGGCAGGCTTGGCCCAGTAATGGAAGGCATACACAGGTCCCCAGTCCTGAAGTCCCTGTTCCACCTCGGTGACATTGTACCAGGTCTCCACCGGATCCGTCCCGGTGCCCAGGATGGCATCAAACCACACCGAGTAGCAGATGGAGATCAAGTCCTCTTTATCCGTGATGTCCAGGCCCAGCGCATTATCGCCCACCGGCGTGACACTGACCGAGATCACGGTTCCGTCCTGGTCGTAGACCGGCTCATAGTCCACCTTTCCCTCATTGAACACGCCGGTGTCCGGTGTCCATAGCTGGAGCTCCGTGGCAGCCTCCGTCACGGTCTCCGGTTCTGTCTCTGTAGGTACTTCGGCAGGCTGGTTTGTCTCCGTGTCCGTCACGGTAGCCTCCTCCGGCCTATTCTCAGGTTCCGTCGCATCCTGCGTCGGGTCTGTGGCATCCGTGGTCGCCCCACTTGTGACCGGCTCCGTGGAGGCGGGCGTGTTTCCGCCCCCACAGGCGCAGAGAAGAATGGCGATCAGAGCCAGAATCATCAGGATAGCCAGGGTGCACAGTCGGCACCGTATATTCTGCCGTCGTTTCATGCTATGCTCTTTCCTCTCTTTCTCTCTGTTTCAGTTTCCGGAATTCAACGGCCCTGCTGTTGTGCCTGATAGTAGACAGCGGCTCTGTCCTCAAAACCATCCTCCACCAGCACCGGGCAGGCAATACCGGTCTTATATGCTGAGATATACTGCTTCATCCACTGGTAGTACTGATCCCCGTGACCGCCCTCCATGGGCTCGATGTCCCGGCTGTACTCCTGCGTGTAGTTGTCTGTGAAGACATACTCCCCGTTCACATTGAGCCGCTGGGCACACCACTCGTTCCACCAGGTCAAGGTGACGATCTTGGGATGCACCTCGAAGGCATACGCCCACTGGGCATACCAAAAGATACCGTGATTCCGTCCGTGGGCGGTGTCGGTGCGGGACATGTAGGTCTCCTGGGTGGCAACCGCCACGCTGATCTGCTCCGGCTTCCCATCCGCATCCGGGCTGACCGATCCGTAGTTGTTGATGTTCAGGAAATTCCAGTGGTAGGTGGAATGATCGTTGTTCAGGCCCCACATCATGCGGACGGTATACAGGTCAGACAGGGGGAAATCTGCCGGGTCGGTGTGGGTGGTCAGAAGCAGTGGCTTGCCGTCCCAGTAGACGAAGCAATCCTTCCATTTCTCCACAGCGTGATAGGTATCGTACAGAGCCTGGTACAGCGGCCCGTTGCTGCTGCCGCTCCAGAAGGCCACATAGGGTGTGCCCTTCCCCTCGGCCCGCATCTCCATGATGGTGTCCAGCAGGGCATGCATGGGGGTGTCAATGTAGGTGATCCAGGCGGAATTGCCAATGTACCCATCTCCGGCGTTGGTCAGGTCAATGATGATGAAGTCTACCCCAGCCTCATACAGCCAGGTCATATTCTGACGGATGGCATCCGTATCAGAGCTGCGGTAATACCCCTGGGCGGGCTTTGCCCAGTAATGGAATGCCGTCTCCCCGCCCCAGGGCTGGTTGCCAGCCAGCGCCTCGGTGATGTTGTTGAAGGTCTCCACCTTTTCCGTCCCTCCGCCCAGAATGGCATCAAACCAAATGGAGTAGCAGATGGACACAAGGTCGGTCTTATCGGTGATGTCAAGGCCCAGGGTATGGCCCTCGGTGGGTGTGGCAGTCACAGTCACATTCTCCAGCACCTCGCCCCGGGATCCGGCCAGGATGGCCAGGTTGTCAATGTAGGCACCTCCGCCTCCGTGGGTGAACATAACGAAATTCTCTCCTTTCAGCGAATTGGTGGAGCAGTCGGCCTCCTGGAGCATGTTGTTTGCTCCGTCGTAGGTGCGGATCTTACCGTCTGCAAAGGAAATGTACCCCACCAGCACCTCTTCATCCGATCCCTCTGCTGTCATGTATATGTAGGTGGTGTAATCAGAGGTGCATACAATATCCGTGTGGAACATGCCGCTCATCAGGGACTGATCCACAGGGATACTGCCCCAACCGGCAGGCCAGGATGCCACATCCGGGTGGTATACGGATATGGTGTGAGAAGCCGGATTGAAGGACAGCCACAGGCCGTCGCCGGGGCCATCCGGGATCTTACCGGTGTAGTTGGTGACATAGCACCCCCACATGGCGGTGAACCAGGCACCGCTCCCCCTGGAAATGATCGTCCAGTCCATCGACAGGGACACCTGCTTGTACTGCTTCACGGAAGCACCGGGGACAAGGCTATAGGTAGACCACCCGTCCGAGATGATCTTGTCTGCACTGTTCCCGTCGTAGGGGAAGTAGAAGACACCGTCGATCACTTTTCCGAGTCCACTGTCCCGCAGGGTAGCCTGCCCATCACAGGTAGGATCACCTGACGAGTAATCGGTGGAGAAGACCGTGATAACACCCATCTCACCGGGCTTCATGCTCTGTCCCAGCTTCTCATCCGGGTACTGTTCCACGATCTGTGTCTCAACCGTCTTTTCATAGACCACCTTCCCCTCATTGAAGGTGCCGGTGTCCGGCGTCCACATGGTGATGGGTTGGCTCTCGCTCTCCTCGGCGGGGTCAGTTTCGGTCTCCTCTTCCGGCACCGTCTCCGTAGGAGCCTCCTCTGTGACGGACGGTTCCGTGTCGGATACCTCCGGTGGTGTGCTGACTGGCTGTGTGCTATCCTCTGTGGCACTCTCTGCCGGTTCGTCCCCGTTCTGACAGGCGACGAGCAACAGGCCGCAGGCAAACAGGGTCACAAGGGACAGGGCGACAAGCAGGATACGCTTGTTTCTCTTATCGGATCGCATAGGGCAAATCCTCGCTTTCATAAACTATCAGACTTCTCTGGATGCTGTTGTCATTATACCATACTGAACAGTGAATGTCAAGGGGTGGCTTCCGTCACTCCCGGAACAGGTAGTTGAAGCGGCCAAGCGGGGCGGTATCCCCGTTGGCATAGAAATCCATCACATCGGGGGACTGCATGTTGTCGCTCCACTTGAACTCAAAGTTCAGGGGCTGTTCCGCAAGCCCCAGCAGGTCTCTCGGCACGCCGATGGTCAGGGTATCCCCCTTCACATGGAGGGTAGCCTTGCCAACCGTTTCCCAGGTATAGCTACCCGGGGTAGCAGTGGGCAGATACCGCTCCACGGTTGCCTTTCCGGCCGGGGCACTCTGTCGGTTGATGACGAAATCGTACCCCTCCCAACCGGTCTTCTTGCTCCGGTCGGTGTCCAGGTACAGGGTCATCCAACCCTCACTCTGCCGGGGGGTTATGGCCTCTGCGCACCGAACATGGAAGTAGATCATTTCCCCATCCCGAGCCACCCTGGCTTCCACCATGTCGTTCCGGCCGGAGGTGTTGGTATAATGGTAGCCTGCAAAGCCGTCCCAGTCCCGGTGGATGGTGGTGCCTTTCGGGTTGCGGTAGACCGGAGTCACCCGCTTCCACTGTCTCTCCCCGCCGCCGACCCGGATGGTCTGCGGGGCGGAAGGTGCCACCCTGGCTCCGGCTCCCTTGAAGCGGCGGATGTTGTGGGCCAGCTGAAGGTAGTAGGTATCCAGGTAGCCGTCCTTGTCCGGCTCGATGTCCCGGCTGTGCTCCCGGTCGTACTGATCCACCATGGCAAGCTGAGTGGAGTCATTGTCCTTCAGCCACGGCTCCTTGAACTGTCCCATGATCCACTCGTTCCAGCCGGTGACGAACACCAGATCCGGATCCAGGTCAATGGCTCTGTCCCACTGCTCCTGCACATTGTAGCCGTACTTGTAGGAATCCGGCGTCAGGTGGGCAAAGCCGTCCCGGCCGGTATAGGAGCGGCCAAAGGTGTCCTTGTCGTTGAAATGGGTGCATATCCGCTGGGCGTTGGCGTTCTGA
The DNA here is from genome assembly GCA_945929845.1 of uncultured Clostridia bacterium. Classification (GTDB taxonomy): domain Bacteria; phylum Bacillota; class Clostridia; order Oscillospirales; family CAG-272; genus CAMEON01. The sequence goes on from CAMEON010000024.1 coordinate 27,364, forward strand.
CCCACGCCCACCGTCACCATCTCACAGCCGCCGTCCGGCCTTTCCACATACTTGTTCTGGGGGTATATCTCCAGCCAACCCCACTGATCCGGCCGCTTGGGGCCGCCGGCGTACAGCGGCTGACCGGGACGGAAGGTGAAGAAATTCCGGATCTCATCCAGGAACCGGGTGTCCGCCGGGCACACACCCTCGGCGGGCAGAGCGTCCGGGTAGGCCATAACCAGGGGCTTTCCGTCCAGGCGGAACCATAGGTCGGAGTACAGCCCCGGCTTATACAGGTTCTGGTACAGTGCCCGGAGCATGAATTCCGTGGACTCCATGGGGCCGAAATTCATCATGAAGGCCACCTGGGGGGTGCGAATGCCGTCCTGCCGGGCCTCGTGCAATCCCTTGAGCAGAGGCTCGTAGGCGTCCCGCCACAGAAGCGCTCCGTTGGTGCAGTCGAACATGATCATATCTACCCCGGCGGCGGCCAGCATAGCGGCATGATGGCGGATGATGTAAGGGTCGGAGTTGCGGTAGAAGCCATAGAACGGCTCATGCCAGTGACATTGGAAGGGACGCTCTCCCCAGGCCGGGTGATCCTTCCGGTACTCTGCGGCGGGGTACTTTTCCAGCACATCCACCACATCCACCGGGCGCAGGTGGGCATGGGACTCCCGCCAGGTCCAGTAGAAGATACCCACCTTCCTGTCCCGGCGCACGCCCCGGACATCCTCCACCGAGGCCACCTTGCGACCCAGCATATCCGTGGCCTCCCAGGTCTCAGCCTGAAGATCCACCAACTGCTTCTCCGGAACCGGCTCATAGGTGCTTGCCCCAAAGGCGGGCTCCGGGGTGAATCCGATGGCGTGCAGGACAGCGTCGCCCCTGACCGTCACACGGATCTCATGGATGCCACTGATGGGATCCATGTCAAAGACCGCCTCATTCTCTCTCCCCTCATTGTTGTCACTGGACAGTGCCGCCGTCCCGATGGCGGTGCCGTCGGCCCATACCGTTGCCAGGGAGGTGTTGCCCGAGCGGGAAAAAGTCAACCGCCCGCTGATACATCCTCCGAGGTCCATGGCCCCGGCTACCCAGCTATGCTTCTCTTCTCCTCTTGAAAGTGCTGACATATTCATACGTACATCCACGCCTTTCTCTGATACTTCATGTAATGTTGAAAGAGACCGCAGACGATGTCGATCCACCGTCTGTACACGGTGCCTCTGCACCATGTTACCATACTCGGGAGCAAAAGTCAACAACTTTTCGTGGAATTTTCCTTGACTTTTTTGCGCTCATGTTATATAATGGTACCGTACCCGCCAAAGAGCGGGCACTCCATGTATTCAGGAGGATCTATGATCATGAAAAGATCGCTTTACGCACCATTGCGCCGCCTGGGTGCGCTGACCCTGGCCATTGTTATGGTGCTGGGTGCCACAGCCGCCGCAGGGTACGCTTTCCTGCTTCGTCCCGCCGCAGATACCAAGTCATCTTCCCCGGCCGGGTGCGCCGCTACAATATTGGCACAGGCCGGCCTGGTCGGTGCCATTCTGGGTTCCGGCCAGATCACACTGCCGCAGGATGCGGTAGTGGAAAAGCAGTTGGACTTTGATGAGAACATCATGCTGTCCATTTTCTGGCCGCCCACACCGGACTACATCAATGACGAACAGTACCGACTGATGGCCGAGGCCGGGATAAACTGGGTCATGGGTGCCGGTGAGGAGACTCTGGCCACAAAGGAAAACCAGCAGAAGATGCTGGATCTGTGTGCCAAGTACGGTATGAACCTGATCGTTCAGGACGGCACTTTCGGCGGTAGTCTGATCTCCAAAAAGGAGTCCACCATTGCCAATCAGGTTGCGGCATATAAGGATGCCCCCGCCCTGGGCGGCTTCTACATTCTGGACGAGCCCTTCAACCCCAACCAGTATGTCGATGCCTATGTGGCACTGAAGAAGGCTTTCCCGGATGGCTATATGCACCTGAACTTCCTGCCCAGTGCCTCCTATGGCTCGGATCAGGTCTACAAAGCCCAGATGAACGACTGGTGCCGCCTGTGCGCCGCCGCCGGATACCCGGTGGATTACCTGATCTATGACCGCTACCCCTTCGGGCTGGCGGCAGGCAGTATGGACAGGGTGGGCTTCTACAGCAATATGCGTGCGGTGCACGATGTGGCACTCAAAAATGATGTGCGCACCGGTACCTACATCCAGACGGTCTGCCAGTCGGTGGCCTTCCGCCGTCCTACCGATTCCGAGATCCGGTATGAGATGTACTCTGCCCTGGCCTTTGGCTTCAAGCAGTTGTCCTTCTTCACCTGGTTCACCCCTGTCAACCGGGGCGAGCCGTTCCAGGACGGCATCATTGCCGCTGACGGTACCCCCAATGCCCACTACGAGACCATCAAGGCCATCAATCATGAGATCCTTGCCATCGGCCCCACCCTGGTCAAGTGCGATGCACTGGAAGTCTACCTCAACGGCTCGAACACCTACGGTCAGCCCCGCATCCCGTCAGACTTCTTTGTCCAGCCGGGAAAGAAGAACCAGTCCTACGCCCTGTCCTGGCTCCGCCACAAGGAGACCGGACGAAATTACCTGATGGTGGTCAATAACAACTTCTCCAGAAGCCAGACCATCAACCTCTCCTTCGATGCCGCCATCACCGGTCTGTACGAGGTCAGTCGCACGGACGGTTCCCTCTCCCCCCTGACCCTGACGGATCACAAGCTGGAGCTGAAGCTGGCCGCCGGAGATGCCATCTTCCTGGCCTTGCCGGAGGGTGTGGACTTCCTTGTCAACGATGGCGCACAACCGGATGCCAAGACCAATCTGGCTTTGGAGGGACTGATCACCTGCTCCGAGTCCCAGGGTGCCAACGGCTACTACATGTACTTCCTCAATGATGGGGTTCGCTTTTCGGAAGGCAACATCGTTGGCTGGCGCTCGGACAGCACCGAGGCTTCCTCCGTCCTGCTGGATCTGAAGGCAGAACGCACCCTGAACCGGGTGGATCTCTACCCCGCCGGCAACCTGTTTGAGTTTGGTATGAACTTCCCTGCGGATTTCACCGTCTCCGTATCCACGGACGGTGTGAACTACACCCAGGTGGCCGCACGCAGTGGCTGCACCGTTGCATATGATCCTGTGTCCGTGACCTTTGATGCTGTCAAAGCCCGCTATATCCGAATCGACATCACCGCCTGCAACGGCTCATACGCCTCCCTCTGTGAGATCGAAGTCTACAACGACGACGGCACAGTCCCCGCCCCTGAAGCCTTCCCCACCCAGTCCTCCGATGATGTGGTGATCGTGTACAAGGAGGGCCAGGATCTGGCCTATCTCAAGCCGGTATATCCCTCCTCCACCACGCCGGAGGCCGGTTACCGTGGCTGGGGTTGGGCAGCAGACTTCATCAACAACGGTGTAAAAGGCCAGGGATGGACTTCCAATGTCAAGACCAACAACTCCCCCAACTCCACCGAGTACATGATCATTGACTTGCAGGATATATTCGCCATTGACCGTGTGGTAGTGACCACCATGGGCGTGTTCCCGAAGGATTTCCGCATTGAAATGTCTATGGACGGCAAGAACTGGGTGCCCATCGTGTCTGTGACAGACGCAGAAGCGTATACAGACGGCACGGAGCTGACCTTCACACCGGAGGACGGTCAGGCCGTGGTCGGTCGGTACCTGCGATTCATCGGCACCCGCCTGCGGGGTACTGCCGCAGATGGGTATATGCTACAGCTTGGCAACATCTCCGCCTACGGCACACCGGTCTGCGATACCACCGATCTGTCCTATGCCATCAGCCTGTATGAAGAGCAGGAGGGAGATCCCCAAGGCCAGGCATATGTGGACGCTCTGGCCGCTCTGGAGATGCCGTACCTCACCCAATCCCAGGCAAACAGTTATGCAAAAGCCCTCTTTGCCCTGGTAGAGTTACCGGAGGAGGAGACGACAGAAGAGCCCACGACCCCTGTGACAGAGCCGGACACGGATCCCGTCCAGCCTGACACGGATACAGAAACAGAAACAGAGACAGAGACAGTAATGGAAACAGAAACGGATACGGAAACCGAACCCGATCAGACTTCCATCGCAGACACGACCGACCCCAGCAGTGAGACCGAGGCGGCCCCTGCCACCGGCTGTTCCTCCGCCGTGGGTGTCGCCGGGCTGGCTGTCCTTTCTGCTGGAGCCGCCGCTGTACTGATCAGGAAGAAGAAGGACGGAGAGCAGGCGTAAGCGGCATGGTTGCTCAACACACGGCGACTTCGCCCAAAAATCGCCCCGCCTATGTTCCATAAGACAGCAGACAACATGTGTACGCCCGAAGAACCACAAACTTCTTCGGGCGTTTCTCTTATACTGCATTCATGCGGTGAAAGGGAGACATGAATCGTATAGGAACAGGTATGTAGGATCCACCATCAAACAAACAGATATATGAATTGCAATTAGGGGGTGGTGAACAGCGATAGAACCGGAAGGATCCTGCCACCGCCAGACAATTGGCGTTCCTCCCTTGCCCTGTCATATCCCCAACCAACCCGGCATACGATGATCGGTAGTACACTGTAACGATAAAATTTTACATTTAAGGAAACGCTGATTTAATGAGGTGGTACAGATTCGGTGCAGATTTTTTCGTCTGCGATTGCGAAAAACTCAAGATGTACTGGATGTACATCGAGTTTTTCGGCATGAAGTAGGCGGGAAAAGATGTGCCGAAGATGTGCCGCCGAATAAATCAGCAGTTCCTTAATTTTGAAGTTGATCCAAGCATCCTTGTAGGGCGGGGGCTTGCTCCCGCCGGAGAA
>CAMEON010000025.1 GCA_945929845.1 uncultured Clostridia bacterium
GGCGGGAAAAGATGTGCCGAAGATGTGCCGCCGAATCAATCAGCGGTTCCCAAGAAAAGGTACCTGCTTTGCGGGCAGGTACCTTTTCTGTTTGTATCAGTGAGCGTGGCTCAGTGGCAGATGCACTTCTCGGTATCCTTATCGAAGACATGGATCCGGCTGGTATCAAAGGCCACCTTGATGGTGTCACCGGCACGGGAGGTGGAGCGGGAGGACACACGGGCGGTCAGGTTGGTTTCGCCGATGGTCAGGTACAGGTAGATCTCGGCACCCATCAGCTCGGTCACATCCACGAAAGCCTCGACCTGGCTGTCGGTGAAGGCCTCCACCTGGGCGGGTGCGTCATGGATACACTCGGGACGCAGGCCGACCACGACCTCCTGGTCTATGTAGTCCTTCAGGGCAGGGTTGTTGGCCTTCTCTGCGGGCATCTTGATGGACTTGTCCTCGAAATTGAAGTACATATCCTCGCCCTTCTTGGTCAGGGTGCCATTGATGAAGTTCATCTGCGGTGTGCCGATAAAGCCGGCCACGAACAGGTTGCAGGGGCTGTCGTACAGGTTCTGCGGCGTATCCACCTGCTGGATCAGACCGTCCTTCATGACCACGATACGGGTAGCCATGGTCATAGCCTCCACCTGGTCATGGGTCACATAGATGAAGGTGGTACCCACACGGTTGTGCAGCTTGGTCAGCTCGGTTCTCATGGCAGCACGGAGCTTTGCGTCCAGGTTGGACAGAGGCTCGTCAAGCAGGAAGACCTTGGGGTTACGGACGATGGCACGACCCAGTGCCACACGCTGCTTCTGACCACCGGACAGAGCCTTGGGCTTCCGATCCAGCAGGTGGGTGATGTCCAGGATGCGGGCGGCCTCCTCCACACGGCGCTTGATCTCCTCCTTCGGCGTCTTGTTCAGCTTCAGACCGAAGGCCATGTTCTCAAACACGGTCATGTGCGGATACAGAGCGTAGTTCTGGAACACCATGGCGATCTTACGATCCTTGGGTGCCACATCGTTGACAAGCTGGTCGCCGATGAACAGCTCGCCCTCCGTGATCTCCTCCAGACCTGCAATCATACGCAGGGTCGTGGTCTTACCGCAACCGGAAGGGCCGACCAGCACCAAAAATTCCTTATCCTTGATCTCCAGGTTAAAGTCAGAAACGGCTGTCACGCCGCCGGGATATTTCTTGTAGATGTGACGAAGGGATACGCTTGCCATGTAAAATTCCTCCTAAAATATATGTGTGGATGTATTGCATGCAGTAAAAGCACGAGGTCACCTTTTCTCAAGTATTATACCAAAAAAGCCGTGAAAAATAAAGAGGTGTAATTCCCAAACTTTCTATGTTGTATTTGTACATCATGCACAATCAACCGCCGGACTGCTCCTTTCGCAGGGTCTGCCTGGCATGACCGGATTTTAATTTATTAAATATTTATGTCAGGAAAATACGGGATCTGCCTACAAATCCTCATTTTTCCGGATGAGGTGGCTGGGTGTGCCGCCTCCCTGTCCTGCCCCGGCCGGCGGTGTGGCGCACGGCACGGCGGCTCCCCCGGTGGAAAAGCAACATCGCCATCACGGAAGCCAGCACGATCCCGCAGGAAATGCCCATCGCTATGATCAGGGTGGTCAGGCCACAGGAACCGGCACCAGGCAAGTCGCCCTGGACAAGGCTACTCATGGTCTGGTACAGCATACCGCCGGGCACCAGGGGGATAATACAGGGGGTCAGGTACACAGACACCGGCACGGCGGTGCGGCGGGCGCAGATCTCGGAGAACAGAGCACCGACCAGTGCCCCCAGCATATTGGGGATGAACTCACCGCCCAACCACCACTTGATAAGCAGGTACACCCCGCAGGTGAGCAGGCTCCCCAGTGCCGCCAGCGGCAGGCGGCGGGGCTGTATGTAGAAAAGGATGGAAAAGCCCAGGGTAGCGACCACGGCGGTCAGCAGCATGATGATGACAGTCCTCATACCTGCACACCTCCCCACACATAGGCGCAGAGAGCCAGGGCGGCCATGTAGCCCATCGCCATCATCAATGCCCGCAACAGTGCCTGGATCAGCCGGAGGGAGCCGGAGATGGTGTCCCCGCACAGCATATCCCGCAGGGCGTTGCCCATGGACAGGCCGGGGATCTCCAGCATGATGGTGCCGATGATGATCTTGTCCACATGGGAGCCAAGACCCAATGCCACGCACAGCACCGCCAGCAGTCCGGCGGCAAAGGAGCTGATGGCCGAGTGAGCCATGTCGTTGATGACGGCCCGGCGATGCCGCTCCAGCAGGGTCAGCAAAAAGCCGATGAGGGCGGCGGCCAGCCCGTCGTACAGGCTGCCCCCGAAGAACAGGGCAAAGCCCCCGGTGGCAAACAGGGCACCCACATAGCACAGCCACTCCGGCACCGGGCGGAATTTGCGGATGTTCTCCAGGCTCTCCTCCACCGCAGGCAGAGGTTGGGGCGTGGCGCATATGCTCCGGGACAGGGCGTTGATCTTCTCCAGGCGCCCCAGGTGGTTGTAGGTGTTCATCACCCGGCGCATCCGGGAGGCGGTGGAGCCGTCCGGCATGGTGAGCTCCGCCGTGATCAGGGAGGGAATGGCGAACACATCTGACCGGGCCGCCCCATAGGCGGCGCAGATGCGGGTCATGGTGTCCTCCACCCGGTGGACATCCGCCCCGCAGTGCAAAAGCTCCGCCCCCACCTCCATGGCCACGGTCAGTATCTCCCTTGCGTCCCCGGTCACAGAACCGGCCTGGCCGTCCGGTGCGGAGGCGGCATCGGTCGGGGGTGTCGCCGGGACTTCCGGCCGGACAGCCGCCTTGCTCTCTGTCTTTGGCATACAGGTATCTCCTTTCCCGGTCACGCCGGGCTTTGTCATTACCTGTATATTATACTGAATCCCGCTGGATTTGTCAATATGTGTCGGACATTGTCGTGAGGTTCGGACGGGGACGAAGATGCGGTGAGGAAAGCCCCCAGGCGTTCCCCTCGTCTCCCCGACTGAACTGTGACCTTGGGTCGCCCGGGCGGTCATAGAAAATTTCTCTGAATCTCTCAAATCCGGTTGACTTACCTGCTTATATTTGGTATAATAAGTGTAGGCAACAGCCACCGGAGAAGACTGTGTGTATCCGGAAGGAGTTATGGATCTTGAAATATATAAATAGAAATAAAAGGTATAAAAAAGCAGGTAGGGCAGGCAGGTGCGGAGCCGCCCTGTGCGCCGCCCTGCTTGCGGGCAGTTTCCTGCCTACGCTGTCCGGTTGCAGTCGGACAATGAGCCTGAAGGTGGAGGCGGGGGAGCCGATACCCAACACCATCCAGAAGATCGGCGTGGATATCACCCCCTACCTGAACACATACGGCTCCGATTTTCTGAACCATGCCGGCACCTACGACATTCCCATGACAGATGGCAACGGCCGCAAGTACAGCCTGCGGTTGACGGTGGTGGACTATGATGCCCCATCGGTGGTACCCAAGCATGTGTATATGGCCCAGGGCGGGCCTCTGCCGGAGGCGGCGGATTGCATCGGCTCCATCGTGGAGGTAGACACCTACACCGCCTCCTTCGTGGGGGAGGTGCCGGACTTTGCCGAACTGGGGGACTATGATGTGTCCTTCCGGGTTGAAGATGCCAGCGGCAACGGCACGAAAACCCTTGCCACCGTGGTGTCCGTCATCCGGGACACCCAGGCACCGGTCTTTACCCATGTGCCGGAGCTGTCCGCCTATGTGGGCGAGGCACTGGCCTACACCCGGGAGCTGGTGGTCACGGACAACTGCTGTGGGGAGGTATCGATCTCGGTGGATTCTTCCCGTGTCAATGCGTCCACACCCGGTGACTACACCGTGACCTACACCGCCACCGACAGCTCCGGCAACACGGCCTCGGCGGTGGGAGAGGTGCATATATATGCCAACCAGATCAGCGAGGATGCGCTGAACGCCAAGGTGGATGAGCTGCTTGCGCAGATCACCACGCCGGACATGACTGTGGAGGGCAAACTGCGGGCGGCATACGATTATATTCAGGAACACATCGCCTATGTGTCGGACTCTGACAAGTCGGACTGGGTGCGGGCGGCCTACGAGAGCCTGTTCGTCACCGGAAGCGGGGACTGCTTTGACTACTTTGCGGCGGCCAAGGCGGTGATCCGCCGACTGGGGCTGGACTATCGGGAGATCCAGCGCACGCCGGGTCTGACCGAGGAGACCCACTACTGGCTGATGGTCAACATCGGCACAAGTACGGACCCCCAGTGGTACCACTACGACTGCACCCGCCTGCGGGCGGACTACAACCACAGCGGCTGTCTCCTGACCGACAAGCAGATCAACGCCTACAACAAGGTGCGGCCCAATTTCTATGCCTATGACGCATCCCAGTACCCCGCATCCGCCACCAAGATCATCACCAAGACACCGACGCTTGAGCCGTTCTATTGAGAGGCAGGGGTGCGTATGCTGACCAATATCCTTCAATACCTGGAGAAAACCGTGACGGAGGTGCCGGACAAGCTGGCCTTTTCGGACGGCGAGGGCGGGCTGACCTTCCTGTCCCTGTACGGGGCGGCCCGGTCGGTGGGATCCGCTCTCTGTCGCCGGGGCTATGGCCGGGAGCCGGTGGTGATCCTGATGGATCGGCATCCCGAGGAGATCGCCGCCTTCTTCGGTGCCATCTATGCCGGGTGCTTCTATGTGGCCATGGATGCCGCCATGCCCCCCGCCCGGATGGCGTTGATCCTGTCCTGCCTGTCCCCCCGGGTCATGGTCTGCGACGGGAAGAACCGGGAGAGAGCAGAGGCTCTCTGTCAGTCCGGTGCTTTTTCCGGTGCCGTATACCAGTACGATGACCTGTGCAGGGAGGCCGCTGACGACAGCCTTCTTGCCGTTGTGCGCCGGGGGCAGATCGACCAGGATCCCATCTATGTGGTCTTCACCTCCGGCTCCACCGGGGTACCCAAGGGCGTGGCCGCCTGCCACCGCTCGGTCATCGACTATACCGAGGCGTTGTGCGAGGCCATCGGCTTCGGGCGGGACACGGTCTTTGCCAATCAGACACCGCTGTACTTTGACGCCCCCCTGAAGGAGATCATGCCCACCATCAAGTACGGGGCGACCACCTACCTGGTGCCCCGGATGCTGTTCTCCTTCCCGGTGCCCCTTTGCCGGTATCTGATCCGGCACGGGGTGAACACCGTCTGCTGGGTGGTCTCCGCCCTGACCATGATCTCCTCCTGCGGCGGGCTGGACGCCATGCCTCCGACCTGCCTGACCACCGTCTGCTTCGGCAGTGAGGTCTTCCCCCGGCGGCAGTACGACCTGTGGCGGGCGGCTCTGCCGGAGGCGCGGTTCTTCAACCTGTACGGCCCCACCGAGGCCACCGGGATGTCCTGCTACTGGCCTGCTGACCGGGAGCTGGATCCGGAGGAGCCCATTCCGGTGGGCTACCCCTTCCGCAACACCGACATTCTGCTCCTGACCGAGGACGGTCGGCGAGCCGGTGTGGGGGAGGAAGGGGAGATCTGTATGCGGGGCACCTGTGTGACCCTGGGGTACTACAACAACCCCCAGCGGACAGCGGAGGCCTTCGTGCAGAACCCCCTGAACACCGCCTACCCGGAGCTGATCTACCGTACCGGCGACCTGGGCCGCTACAACGACCGGGGGGAGCTGGTCTTTATCTGCCGCCGGGATGCCCAGATCAAGATTTTAGGCCACCGGGTGGAGCTGGGCGAGGTGGAGGCGGCAGCCTGTGCCTGCGCTGGCATCCGTGCCGCCTGCTGTGTCTATGACCAGGGGCGCACCCGCCTGGTGCTTTACTTTGTGGGGGACATGAACCCCGCCGACCTGACGGCCGCTCTGCGGGACAGGCTCCCCCGCTATATGCTCCCCGCCCTGGTGTTGCCCCTCCCTGCCCTCCCCCTGACCCCCAATGGCAAGACCGACCGGCGGGCACTGAAGGAGCAGGCAGAGAAGTTGTGACCGGGGAACGGGAAAAACGCTTGGGGGCTTCTTGAGAAGAACCGAACTGTCGCCATCGGCAAGCCGGATGCCGCCAGTTCATGAAGTTTGCCGTCCCGGCAAACTTCCGCCCCCAAACCCCCAAGAACTTTCAAAGCGTTTTTATTTATGAATCCGAGTGGCATCGGACATATTTTCGTTGTCTCGTTGTCATCTCCACAATGTATTCAGAAAGGAATCGTCATCAATATGGAAACCATCCTTGACATACTGCACGAACTGCACGACGATGTGGATTTTTCCGTAGAGTCCGGCCTTGTCGGGCAGGGCATCCTGAACTCCCTGGACATTGTCACGCTGATCACGGAGATCTCCGATCGGCTGGATGTACAGATCCCGGCGGAGGAGATCCTGCCGGAGAACTTTGACTCGGCAGAGGCCATCTGGGCACTGGTTCAGCGGCTGGATGAAGCGTAAGCGGGACGGCGGACATGAGTCTTCCGTCTCTGACCTTCCTGGTCTTCGCCGCCCTCACCCTGCTGGTCTTTTGGCTGACCCCCGACCGATGGCGGTGGGTGGTTCTCCTGATCGCCAGCCTGCTATTCTACGGGGCCGGGGACTGGTGGTACCTGCCCTTCGTGGCGGTCACGGTGCTCACCACCTGGCTGATGGCCCGGTGGATGGGACAGCGGGCCGCCCGAGATGAGGCTGACCTGAACGCCCGCCGGGCCGACATGAGCCGGGAGGAGCGGAAAGCCTTCAAGGCGGCAGGCAAGCGGGTGCGCCGCCGGATGCTGATCCTGGGTCTTGTCATCAACTTCGGCCTGCTGGCCGTGCTGAAGTACACCGGCTTTGCGGTGCAGACTGTCAACGGCATCACCAGCCTGTTCCATGCAGCCCCCCTGACTGTTCCCTCCCTCATCCTGCCTCTGGGCATATCCTTCTACACCTTCCGTTCCACCGCCTACCTCATTGATGTGTACCGGGGGAAGGCCACGCCCCAGGGGAACCTGGCCCGGTATGCCCTGTTCATTACCTACTTCCCTGCCGTGGTACAGGGGCCCATCTCCCGCTACAACGACCTGGCCCCCGCCCTCTTCGGCCCTCACAGGCTGAACTGGGGGGATATGTCGGCGGGTTCCGTCCGTGTGCTGTGGGGGTATTTCAAAAAGGTGGTGGTAGCCGACACCGCCATGATCGCCGTCCGAGCCATCGTGGCCAACGCCGGGCAGTTGCGGGGTATATATACCGTCATCCTGATCCTGGTGTACTCGGCGGTGATCTACGGTGACTTCACCGGCGGCATGGACATTTCCATTGGCCTGTCCCGGATGATGGGCATCCGGCTGACAGAAAACTTCTGCTACCCCTTCTCCTCCGTCTCCACCCAGGAGTATTGGAACCGCTGGCACATCACCATGGGTGCCTGGTTCACAGACTATGTGTTCTACCCCCTGTCGGTGTCCGGACCCATGCAGAAGCTGTCCAAATGGGGTCGGGCGCACCTGGGACGGGCGGTGGGTATGCGCCTTCCGGTGTACCTGGCCACCCTGCTGACCTGGTTCCTCACCGGGCTGTGGCACGGAGCCGCCTGGAATTTCATTGTGTGGGGCCTGCTCAACGGGGTGATCATTCTGATCTCCAATGAATGCAAGCCGCTGTACAGCCGCTTCCATACCCGCTTCCCCCGCCTGGCCTCCCGGCGGTGGTACACGGATCTGTGCGCCGTCCGCACCTTTCTGCTCATGGGTCTTGTCCGCAGTCTGGACTGCTACCGGGATGTACCGGTGACCTTCCGGGCCTGGGTCTCCATGCTGTGGGACTTCGGCTCCTGGGCCGACCTGACAAACGGGGCTGTGATCCGGAACCTGGGTCTGTCCCCGGCTGTGTGGGTCATGCTGGGTCTGTCTGTCCTTATGATCTTTGCCGTGTGCCGGGCGGACAAGGCGGCGCAGACTGCCGGGCGTGCTCCCCTGGCCGAGAGACTGTCCGAGCACCCGGTGCGCTGGGCCATGGTCTGTGGCGGTCTTGTACTGGTGGTGTTGCTGTTCGGCAGTTACGGCATCGGCTTTGATGCTTCGGACTTCATTTACGGGCAGGTGTAAGGAGGATGTGTATGAAGAAGAAATGTATCCGTGCCCTGTGCATCCTCCTGACCCTCTGCATCCTGATCGGCGCTCTGTGGGCGGCAGGCAGGGTGTTGTGGCCAAAGTATCTGACCGCTTCCCCGGAGGGCTCCCTGACCGCCGAATACTACGCCGATGTGGCGGAAGTCTCCCACGATGTGCTGTTCGTGGGGGACTGTGAGGTGTACGAGTCCTTCATCCCGGCGGTGCTGTGGGAGCAGTACGGCATATCCTCCTATGTCCGGGGCAGTGCCCAGCAGTTGGTCTGGCAATCCTACTACCTGCTGGAGGACGCACTGCGGTACGAGACCCCACAGGTGGTGGTGTTCAATGTGTTGGCACTCAAGTACGGGGAGCCGCAGAGCGAAGCCTACAACCGCATGACCCTGGACGGCATGGCCTGGTCACAGACCAAGGTCAACGCCATCCGGGCTTCGGTCACGGAGGAGGAATCCTTCCTCTCCTACCTTCTGCCGGTGCTACGCTTTCACAGTCGCTGGGATGAGCTGACGGCGGAGGACTGGCGGTATGCCTTTGGTGCCAAGCCCACCATCTCCGACAGCGGCTACCTGATGCAGACCGGCATCCAGCCCGCCGACAGCGAGGGGGACGATGCCCTGCACGAGACCCTGACCGACCCCTCACTGCCCGCATCCGCCCTGTCCTGGCTGGACAGGATGGCCGACCTCTGCGAGGAAAAGGGCATTGCGTTGGTTCTGGTCAAGTCGCCCACCAACTCCTGGCGGTACTGGTGGTACGACGAGTGGGATCAGCAGATCCGGGACTACGCCGCCGAGCGGGGGCTGGCCTACTACAACCTCATACCGGACGGGGAGGCCATGGGGCTGGACTGGTCCCAGGACACCTACGACGGTGGCATCCATCTGAATGTGACCGGTGCGGAGAAGCTGTCGGTCTGGTTTGGCCGCATCCTGTCGCAGGAGCTCCATGTGCCGGATCGCCGGGCAGAGGAGCCGTACGCCCAGGTGTGGGATGGGCGGGTCAGCGACTTTTATGACCGCTGGGCATCTCTGGCCGGCTCCGGAAAATCCTGAGTACAGAAACAAAGTCAAAAATAAAAAAGTGAAGAAAGGAACCGTATACCATGAAAAGTAACAGAAAAACCGTCAAGGCCCTGTGCCTGGTGCTCTCGCTTCTGATCCTGCTCTGCCTTACCTGCGCCTGCGGCGGAGGCGGAGAGGAAGCGGAATATGTGTTTGTCAGCGGCAGTGTCACCTTGCAGGCCGGTGCTCCGGTGGGGACTGCCATTGAGAACTTAGGTGAGCCGAAGGACTACCGGGAATCCGGCTCCTGCGGCGGCATACCCGGTCTGGATCGGGTGTATGCGTATGAGGGCTTCACTGTATACACCACCCCCGGCATGGACGGGGATGTGATCGCCAAGATCGAGCTGACGGATGATTCCGTAGCCACCCCCGAGGGGCTGAAGATCGGCTCGGACAAGCAGGCCGTGACGGATGCGCTGGGCGTTGGCGAGGCTGTGGGCACCACGCTGGTCTACACCGGCAAGGACACCAAGCTGACCTTTGTCCTTCGGGACGATGTGGTCACCAACATCCAGTACACCGGCCGGTGAAGAACGAATTTGACGGAAAATTGTTTCAAACTTCATTTTATGAGCATATCATCCGAGGCAGAGAGGATTATGAGGAAATCGTGAAATACATGTACGAAAGCCCAATTCGTTGGTACTATGACGAATTATATACAGAAGAATAGGGTTATGGGCTTTGTCCATGTGCCTTTGTAATACAAAGGCGGAACCGGCATCGTAGGGCAGGGGCTTGCATCGTAGGGCGGGGGCTTGCTCCCGCCGAAGCAAGCGAAATGGAACACACCTCATTTGGAAAGATTGCAGAGCAACAGCAAGACGGCGGGAGCAAGCCCCCGCCCTACGATCACAGATATCGTTTGTACATATTTATCGAGCAGAAGACCCCGGCAGACCTTGAAAAATCTGCCGGGGCTTTCTATTTGTTTACTACGGCGCCAAATAAACCAACCTATGATGAGGACGAATCGTTTGATGATTTCTCCGATAAGAACATCACGCTTTGGCAACAGCTCTTTTTCCGGTGAACCGACAGCGTTACACAAGCTCCATCATCACCAGCTCCCGCCGATTGAAAAAGCGGGGGATGGGGGCGGCGGTGTTGGCAAGGCCCCGGGAAATGACCAACCGTCCCTCGTGGACGCCGCCGGTGTACTTGGGGAAAAGCCCCTGATCGGGGGCGAAGACCCCCCGGCCAAAGAGCCGCCACTGTCCCCCGTGGGCGTGTCCGGAGACGAACAGGTCTATAGGATAGTCCCGCAGGTACCTGTCATAGTACTCCGGCTGGTGGCAGACCAGGATCCGGTAGCCCTTGACCCGGCAGAAATCCATCAGCCAGCCATACGCCGGCACCCGGCCCGGGTTGAGCAGGCCGGAATTCAGTCCCCCGATGACCATGCCGTGGAACACTGTCCAGTCATCGTCCAGGAGCACCGCACCGCTCTGCCGGATCTTCTCCCGCCAGTACGGATGGACGGTCAGCGGCTCCGTGGGCAACGGGTCGGTGCGGCTCAGCTTGATGTGTCCGGCTCCCGTCTCGTGGTTCCCGTAAGCGTAAAAGGTGGGGGCGATCCCCACCGCCTCGGGGAGCAGGGCAAGGCCGGGGCGGGTCAGCCCCTCCTCCGGCCCCGGGATCAGGCTCTCCGTCAGGTCTCCGGCGATGAGGATCATGTCCGGTGCCTCCCGGCGCAGGGCATCCAGCACCGCCCGGCAGGGTCTGTCGTGCAGATCAGCCACCACGGCCACCCGGGCATGTATGCCGGGATGACGGTTCTCCCACCCGGTGGTAAAGGACGGGTCGGCCACCGTCAGCCTCGGTCTTGAAATCTGCATACCGGTCTCTCCTTTACTCTTACTCTGTTTTGGTCGGCTTCTTTTTGGCTTCCTTTACCGGTTCCTTTGCCGGTTGCTTGTTTGATTCCTTTGTCGGCTTCTCTGCCTTCAGCTTTCCGGTTCGCTGTCCCCTGCCCCCGGCTGATCTGCGTGCCCTCCGGCGGCGGATGCCCCCCCGGATCAGCGCAACAAGGCTATAGAGCAGGCAAAGGCCCAGCAGGCTGCCTGTGAAGTCGATCATCACATCCAGGAAGGCGGCCCCCCGGTTGGAGAATATCTGGTGTACCTCATCCGAGATGGCGTAGAGCAGGCAGAACCCGCCCGGCAGGAGCCAGCGGAAAAGGGTCTTCATCCTCTCCCATGTCACCAGGCAGAAGGCTCCGCACAGCACAGCCAGGAAGGCGTACTCCGACAGGTGAGCCAGCTTGCGCACCGGATGCCCCATCATCTGGAGCAGGGCGGTACGCTCCGCCGGGGTCAAATCCTCATAGTCCACGAATATCACCGAGGCGATCCATTCCGTCACGCCGCCGCTCCGGTCGCCGGACTCCTCCTTACTCTCGGCTGAGAACAGGAAGATCATCACAGCGGTGGCTATGATGCCCAGCAGCAGGAGGACGGACAGCACCCGTCGCCAGACCGCACGGCGGCCGGACACCCGGGGGGTGGATGCGACCGCAGGGGAACGCTTTGGCTCCCGTTCACGGTTGTTTCCGCCCTTTTTACTCCGTGTCCCGGACATTGACTTCTGTTTCGCCATGGGTACCTCCTTCCGTTTGCTCTGCCTGTGTCACCTGCTCCGCCTGTTCATCCCGCTTCCGGCAACTGGCGCACAAGCTCTTCTTTCCCGCCGCTACCGCCTGGTAGGTACTACCCTCCGACACGGCTTCCGAGTTTCGGATATGATAGCAGTCCCGGTCGGTATGCCACACCGTGCCGCCCTCTGTCCAATACACCGTGCCTGCAAAAGCCAGCTCCGCCGGGTCGAGGGTGTCCGCCGGGTCGGGGTCGCCATCCGTGGCGCTGTCCTGACCAAACACCTGGGCAGACAGCTCCGCCAGCCGTTCCGGGGTCAGGGTCTCCCCGCCTGCAAAGTCCGCCCCGTACGCTCCGTGACAGCCATACAGGGTGGCACAAAGCAACAGGCACATACAAAGGCACAGGCAGGCGCAGACCGCCGCCCGGGATCCATGTCTACCCATTGCATACCCCTCCCTGCTTCAGATTCATCCCTTTCATTATAGCACGAACCGCCAGGTTTGTCAATGACCGCCGATAGGGGACAACTTGACAGTTTGACAGCGGCTGTGTCCATGGGAGTTGCGTCAATTCATCCTGTTTTCTTTGACAGATCAGTATCGCCCATGTGCCATATAGATTATTCGCCCGGGCTGTGCCCCATCCACCTGCCTCCTTCCCGGTGGGACGGGGAAAACTTGAATATTTCGCTGTCTGCGCCCAGCCATCACCCACTGTCAAAATGCACACAAAAGTCTGTCGGATGCTGTCGCATTTTTACACGCAAACCAGTAAAAAACTCTTTACAATTTCTTAACTTTGTGTTATACTATGCTCCGACAGAAGTCACGGAACGGCAGATGCGTTAAGTGATGGTTCGCTTACATATCTATCTACGGCACCCCCCAAGGTGTCGCCGTCCGTTTGGCACAGGTCAGGCGGGCGTTTTGTTTTCTTTCGGTTTCACGGTATAGCTTGGTGCGGCTCGGGTGCTGTGCAGCATCCTGTTCCGTTGCCTGCTCATCGGCCGCCTTCCAACTGTTTGTCTTGTCTGTCGTCTAAAATCAACATTATCACAGGAGGACACCCCATGAAACTCGTCTACGGAATCAAGGACAAGCCCCGCTTCTCCCAGTTGATCGTCTTCGCCTTCCAGCAGCTGCTGGCTATCATGGCCGCCACCATCGCCGTCCCCATGATCATCTCCGGCCATTATGACTCGGTAGGCGATGTGTCCATGAGCACCGCCGCCGCTCTGGTCGGTGCCGGCTTCGGTACACTGGTATACCTGCTCTTCACCAAGTTCTCCAGCCCCGTGTTTCTCGGTTCCTCCTTCGCCTTCCTCGGCTCCATGAGTGCCGCCTTCGCCGGGGCCGCCTCCATGCAGGTCGGCTACCTTGGACTCATCCTTGGTGCTGTGTTTGCCGGCCTTGTCTATGTGGTACTTGCCATCGTCGTCAAGTGCGTGGGTGTCAATTGGATCAACAAGCTGATGCCCGCCGTCGTCATCGGCCCGACGGTATCCATCATCGGTCTGTCCCTGGCGGGCAATGCTGTGGGCGATCTGAACACGGCTCCGGCAGGCGGCTCTACCTACCTGGCTCTCGTGTGCGGTCTTGTCACCCTGGCTGTCACGGTGCTCTGCTCCGTGTACGGCAAGAAGACCATCAAGATGATCCCCTTCGTGCTGGGCATTCTGGCTGGATATGTGGTGGCCCTGATCCTGACCATCATCGGCACAGTCAGCGGCAACGATGCCCTGCTCATCATCAACCTTGCCCCCTTCAAGGCACTGGTGGCTGACGGTGTCTCCGTCAAGACTTTCATCAATGTGGATTTCTTCAATCAACTGACCTTCACCCAAGCACTGAAGGGCGTGAAAGATCTGGACGGCGGATATGTCGTCAACCTTCTGTTCGCCTATGTGCCGGTGGCCTTCGTGGTCTTTGCCGAGCACATCGCCGACCACAAGAACATCTCCTCCATCATCGAGAAGGATCTTCTTCAGGATCCCGGCCTGTCCCGCACCCTGCTGGGTGACGGCATCGGCTCCATGGTCGGTTCCCTCTTCGGCGGGTGCCCCAACACCACCTACGGTGAGTCGGTGGGTTGCGTGGCCATCTCCGGAAACGCCTCTGTCATCACCATTCTGGCTACTGCCGTTATGGCCATCCTGATCTCCTTCATCAATCCCTTCGTGGCCTTCCTCAGCTCCATCCCCAACTGCTGCATGGGCGGCGTGTGCATCGCCCTGTACGGCTTCATTGCCGTGTCCGGTCTGAAGATGGTGCAGAAGGTGGATCTGGAGGACAACCGCAACCTGTTCGTGGTGTCCATCATCCTGATCTCCGGTATCGGTGGGCTGTCCCTGTCCTTCACCCTGCCTGTGAGCGGCGGGAAGGTCATCACCATCACCTCCATCGCCTGCGCCCTGATCCTGGGCATTCTGACCAATGTCATGCTGTCCGGCAAGAAGAAAGCAAAGGATGGGCAGAAAGCCGACAATAAGCCGGAGCAAAAGTAAATCTCAATCAGATACAGTGCGGGGCTGTCGCCAAGGACAGCCCCTTTTGCTATTTTTTGGTTCTTTGGAAGTCTTTGAAGGAGTCTGTTTCTCCACTTACGAGCCGACGGCCTCCAGCTCCCGCCACAGGCCGGACAGGCACCAGGAGCCCGTCATCTCCAGCCGCAGGCGGAACCACTCGCATCGCCGGGCATCGCCGGGTACACGGTACATGGTCATATGCCCGTTGCCGGTCAGACTGCCCAACGCCTTCCACTCCGCGTCCCCATCGTAGCGGATCTTCACGGTCATGGTGTCCCCCACATTGCCCCGGGCACGAAGCTCCAGCAAAAGCAACCGCACGCCATCCGGCTCGCAAGCCCGCTCGTCCCCGAACTCGGCCATGGCAGGAAGGCCACCGCTGTCGATCTCCGCCTCGTCAAAGCCGACCGTAAAGGGAGGGTCAAAGGAGCGAGCCATCCACAAATCCCCGCCTGCCCTTTGCATGAGGCAGGACAGACCGCTGTTCTCCGGCACCGGCTCCTTGGAAAAGGCTGCCATCACGCCCTCGTCCTCCACATACCATGCCTCATCCGCCTCCCCGTCAGCCGGGCGGTACAGGTATGTGCGCCACACGCCATCCGTACCCACAGCCGACAGGTAGTAGGCTCGCCCATCGGTTCCGCCGCACCCACCGGTCATACCGTCACTCCATGCCCCGCTGATCCGCTGGGGGTAGGTGCCGGTATATCGGTATACGCCTGAGTTGGCGCAATAGTACAGCGCTCCCCCCACCTCGCACAGGGTGGCGGCCATGCCTGAAGCCACCCCGGGCATGGGTTGCTCGGAGAGAGACGGGATCGGGTAGGCCCCCACCTGTCCGGTGGACACGCCCATCAGCTTGCAGATGCGACCTGTTTTGAAGAACAAGGGATATCCCTGCCAGGGCGTACAGGCGGTGAAGGATTCATCGTCCCCGGTCTCCAGCCGGAAGGGTGCCGTGGGAGCAAAGGATATGTCCCGGGCATACCAGTTGAAGGGATTCCCCGCCTCGCATACCATGACCGTGTGGCCGCAGTAGCCATACAGCCGGTCACCCAGGGCAAAGGCTCCCTCCAGGGACGGCATCTCCCTGCGGACACGGATGTCATAGGTGCCTGTGGTGGGAAAGGTGCCGACGATGCTCATATAGCCGCCTATGATGGTGCCGATCTTGTAATACCCGTCCAACGCATAGGGGGACCAGTCACCCTGTACCTCCAGGTGGAAGCAGTCACCGCTCCGGAACCCGGCATCGGAGAAGTTGTACTCCGTCGTGGTCAGCTGGCCGCTCTCGATGACCACGCCCTCCAGCACGCCGGAATCCAGCTCCACCGGATGGCACTGCCCGTCCGTGCTGTTGTAGTAGATCTTGTCCGGCAGGATGAACAGGTTGTCTCCGAAAGGCACGAAGTGCTTGTCGGTGTCAGAGACAGTCCCTGTCTCCAGCGCCAGGCCGGGACTTGGGGACACATACAGTTTATTCCCCTGGGCGAAGACCACCTGCCCCCGGTGCCTTGTCATGCCGTGGGGTATGCCGCTGTTCCGGCTGTTGATGTACATCCGCCGGAGCGGGCGGGTGGACAGGGCCGGATAGCCCACCGGGCCAAGGTTGGTCATGTCGCACAGGTCATACCCTGTGGCCCTCCCCTCCGCCACAAGGCCGCCAAAGGTGGTCTGCCCCCGCCGCAAGTGCCTGTTCTTCCCTGGCAACTTACCCGGAAGCTCATGGATCCGTGCCGTCATACCCTGCCTCCTCTCCCGTGCCTGTGACAGCCTCCAGCTGCTCCAGCCGGCTCTCCATCCGGGTCAGTACCCGCACAAGGTGAGCGGAAAACTCCTCCAGCTCCCCGGAGAGCCGGAGAAGGTACGCCGCCATGTCCTGCGTCCGGGCTTCGGCGGTCTGGCTCTCCGGGGGATCGGGAATGTAACGCCCGGTCCGGAGAAGCATATTCTGCATATCCGATGTCAATCCACCGCCCCCCTCTGTCTCATCAGATGCTTGGCGTAGTTCTGGTACGCCGTGTTGAACAGAGCCGCCCGGTTCTCATACCGGGCCTCGTCCCCCATTTGCAGCTCCACAAGGGCGGTCAGATACATCCAGTAGAGCTGGTCATACGGGTGCGGGGCGGAGAGGGTGATGTTCCCGTCCGTCACCGCATCCAGGGGCACCACCGGCCCCACCGCCCCCAGCAGTTCCATCCGGATGCGCCCCTCCAGCTCGCTGAGCCACCGGCACTTGACCCCCGCCTCCATCCCGTTGGGACAGATGCTGTCGGTCAGGGTCAGACATTCGCTGACTGTCATACTGATTCCCTCCTTTCTCCGGGTACAGGGCCGGGCTTTCTCCCCCAAAAAGAGGGAGGGTTCCCGGCCTTGCGTCCGGTATCCGTCAGTGGGCTGCCTCGGCCTGACGGAAGCGAGACTGTTCAGCCTCCAGCATGGCGGCTGTCTTCATGTCCTGTATTTCGGACTGATCCAGCACCAGGGCAAATTTCCGCTTGATCATGACCCACTCGCCCCGCTTGATGACGCAGTTGTGCCCATTGACAGCCACATACACATCATCCCGGTACCGGTCATTGTCCCGGAACAGCTTGACGGCCACCAGCTCATTCAGGTAGGCCTCTGCATCGTACTTACTCATACGCAACACCGTTTCCTTTCTCTTTCTCTTTCTCTTACTCTGTTGTGCTCATCAGTTCTCGCCGGACTCAAAGGTGGAGGTGGTCTCGATCCGCACCATGAAGGCCTCCACCAGACGAACCGTCACCTTGTTGGCCTTCCAGCCCACGGTGGCCCGCTGGTTCAGGGGGTCGGAGGAGCCGGCACTGCCAAGCTGCTTGACAATGTGCTCCAGCCCGCCTGCGGCCAGCTCGGTGGTTCCATAGGCGTTGTCTCCCATGACCAGGGTAGCGTACACATCCCGACCCTCGGCTCCCGCCTCGCCGGGATAGATCACAGTGTTGTCGGCACAGGTCACATTCATAGCGGCGGACTTGGTGCTGTCGGTGTACAGGGTCATGCTGTTTACCGTGCTGGCCCCCACATACCCCCGCTGACTGCCGATGAGCACCCAGCGACCCACCAGCCCGGAGGCCGCCACCCCGGCGGCAGAGCCGTCAAAGGGAATGACATTGGTATTGCTCACCCCGCTGGATGCATTGACCA
This sequence comes from uncultured Clostridia bacterium, assembly GCA_945929845.1. Taxonomy (GTDB): domain Bacteria; phylum Bacillota; class Clostridia; order Oscillospirales; family CAG-272; genus CAMEON01. The sequence continues at coordinate 17,466 of CAMEON010000025.1, forward strand.
GCAGGGTGCGGGTGTCGGCGGCCAGATCGGGGGCGTGGAAGATCTTGGCCTCCGTGGACTCCACGAACCGGACGCCCTCGATCTTGCCGATCTCCCCCTCAAAGATGTGGGCGGGGTCGGCGTACTGGTTGGGGTACTTCCAGTTGTCGTCATTCATCAGGTCATAGGACACATCCGGGTGAATGATGGCTACATAGGAGCCGTTGATCTTCTCCGCATTCTGGCTCTTGAGGAACCGCACCGCCCGCCGGATGCAGTCCACAGTCAGGTAGTGGTTTCCGGAGGACTTCCCGCCCTCCAGCAGGTACCGGGCGGACACCGCATCCTCGCCGTACTGCACATTGGTACCGCCGGCCAGCACCTCACGGGTGATGGTGTCCAGGGTGCGTCCGGCCTGTGCCCCCAACAGCTTGGTGGCCATGCACAGGGTGTTGTCCACCGCCGACATCAGGAGCAGGTCGGTCAGCTCCACATAGCCGCCGTACTGAGCCACTGTGGCCTCCACCACGCTGACCCGCAGATCCTGACCGTCCGGCGTGATGCCCTCGGAGATGGGGGTGGTGCGCTTGGGCAGGGGATCATACTTGCGGAAGGAAACGGTCTTGGCCCCCCGGGGGATCCGGTGCTTCTGGGCGAAAAGCTCATGGCAGAGGTAAGGCTCCGCATTGTCGATCAGGTAGTCGCTGTAATAGGTTCTCATCTCGGCGCTCAGACCCTCGCCTGCCCCGTACGGGGAGACCTGGCCGGTGGTGTTGTCGGACACGCCCTCGGTGCCCTGGATCTGTGTGCCCGAGGCAAAGTGCTGAAGGAAACCAGCCTTCGCCTGGGTACCGGTCATTGTATTGGTATCGGTATTTGTCATGGTCTCGGTCATGCTCATACTACATCCTCCTCTTGTTTTTCCAGCCCGCTGGCCGGATGCTCGGAAATTCATGCTACGGGTGCGGAGCCGCAGGCAGACCCGGAGGGCCGTCAAAGCCGGATGGACTCCCCCTCCTGGGCACGCCGGGCCAGCCGTGCCCGGTCAGAGCGGGTCAGCCGCCCCACATCCGGGTGCATCCGCACCGCCCCCCGGTCATCCATGCCGTTCTCGGCGGGGCGCTGGCCTCTGGCCTGTATGTGGCTGACAAGCTGTGCCTCCGCCCGGCTGACAGCCTCCGCAACAGCGGTGGACACCGCCTCCGCCATCAGTGCCTCCCGATGACACAGCTCGTATACCTGCCGCAGGGTGGGACGAGCCTCCCCCCGCACAAGTGCCCGGAAGGCAGGATCCTGCATTTCACGGGTCAGGTCAAAGGTGGGGTACACCTGCCTGACCGCCTCGGCTTCCACGCCGTATGTATCCTCCTCCGGGTCGCCCGGGGTCAGCATCCCCTGCCCTGCTTCGGCAACCGGCTCCGCCATCATCTCTGTCGCATCTGTCGCATCTGTCGCCTCTGTCGCATCTGTCTCATCTGTCGCCTCTTTGGCCTCGGTCTCTTCCTCCATCGCCGTCTCTGTCTCTGCGGCCTCCGCCGTTTCTGCGATAGCCACAGGCTCTGTAGCTACTGGCTCTGTAGCCGCCGCACCGACGACTTCTCTTTCCTCTTCCATACCCTTCCTCCTCTACGCTTTCTTTCCGATTCTCCGTCCGGCGTACCCGGAGCGTCACATGAGCCGGATAGGCCGCCGCCAGCAGGGAAAGCCCTGCCACGGCCACCTCCATGGCTGTCACATCCACCCCGCCGGGAAAACCCGCCGTGCGGAACGCCAGCCACCCGTCCCCTTCCTGCTTCTCCAGGGACGGGCTACCCGTCCGCTGTCCCTCCCTCCGGCAGGGGAAAACACGCAAAACCCCTTCCAGATAGGTCAGACAGCCGTACAGGATCGCCGACACCCCGGCACACACGATGTCCTGCCCCGGCGGGCCGTAGCCCGCATGACCCCCGGCCCGGATCTCCACGCCCTCCCCCCGCCGCTCCACCTCAATACAGATCACGGTCAGCCCCGCTCAGACCGTCCCATAGCCCCCGGGGGTCTGTCCGTTCATCGCCGCCCGCAGGGCACTGACACCTTCAAAATCCATACCGGACAGGGCCATCCTGGCCGCCTCCCGGTTGGCCGGATCAAACATCCCCGCCTTGAACAGATCCAGCATCAGGTCGTTGCGGCTCATCCGATCCAGAGGGCTTTCCTTCTCCGCCCGCACATCGATGTCAAACACCGGACGGCGGTACAGGGGCTGGCCGGCGGCATCCACCCCGGTCTCCCGATCCTGTAAGCCCCGGTTGGAGTACCGGATGTACTGCCAGGCTCCGTCCTTGCCTGCGATGCGGAAGCACCGGGGGCCATCGTAGAACTGCCGGATCAGCTCCACCACCTGCCCCATCAGACGCACATAGGCCCGGTAGGAGCCGGCAATGCAGTCCCGGCTTCCCTTGTCCCCCGCCTCCTGAAGGGCGGTAATGGCGGCAGCTGCCGTGACTCCGCCTACCGAGGAGCCCTGGTTCACATCCCGGACGCCGGTGGTCTCCTTCAGCTCGTCGATCTTCATCTGCCGGATGTCGGTCAGCATCCCGTCCATGGGCGTCAGGGTGATCTGGCGGAGCTTTTCCTCGTCCAGATCCCCCTCCACCTCAATGATCCGCTTGTCCGGGTTCAAAAAGTCCTTCTCATTGACCCCCAGGGAACGCTTGGCCCAGTACCGCACCCGGCTGGCCCAGTTGGCATACTCCAGGATGTGGCCGTCCAGCTCGTCAATGTACCCCTGGGGATTCCTGCCCACGGCGATCAGCCCATACCCGGCGGCACTTCCCTCCTCCGGGAACAGGACATCCAGCACGATGGGGTATTCCCCGTGGTCGTACCATCCCCGCCCGGCATACCGGGGGTCGTTCTCGGAGGCGTACAGCAGGGTGTCCCCCACGAACTTGGCGTACTGGAGGATCCGACGCCCGTCCGGGCGTACCACCTTATAGTACCAGTCCACCACCGCCACCTTGTCCCCGTCCACCGCCGGATCCCGGAACAGGTAGCTGCCCCCCACCTCCGGCATCAGGGTCTGCCCCTGCCGCAGGGTCGTCTCCAGCTGGGGGTACCTGGAAAGCAGGGTCGCCGTGTCCTCCAGCCCCACCAGGTACAGGTGGGGACTATCCTGGATGTCCGACACCCCCGGCTCCCAGAACAGGTTCAGCACATCCACCCGGCGGATGTCAATGTCCCCCAGACCGTTTTCCAGCCGGGGATCCCAGAACACACCGTAGGCGGCCATGCCGTGCTTGAGTTTGTTCCAGGCATTGTCCGCGTACAGCTGGGGAAAGCGGCACCGCTCGCAGATGACGGGCAGGATCTTGGACAGCATGGCCGCATCCGCCTCATCCCCGGCCTCCCGGGGCAGGGCGGTACACACCGGTATCCGGTCGCACAGATCCGCATGCTTACTGCACACGCTGTTGAACAGCCAGGCCGACACCGGACGGGCGCACCGCCTGCTGTCCCCCTCCCGGCTCCCAGCCCCATGCCTCGCCTGCCACCACTGAGCCTCATCACAGAGCCGGGCATCCAGCTTCTGCTTCCCCTGGCGGTACAGCTCCAGCCGTCGGGCGGCCTCCCGTACCCTTTCCGGCCCCAGGGTGCCGGTCTCTCTCGGATTCATTCGCATATTCTTCCTTTCTTTCATAGGGATCAGTATATCTGCATCCGCCCCGCATAGGAGGCCAGCGTTGTCCCGCCGGACAGCGGGTCATATGCTGTCCCGTCCGTCGCCGGAGCCGGGTGCCGTGCGCAGGGATGCGCCATCAGGACATACCGGCAGGCATCGTATATGTGATCCTCCCCCGCCGTGTCCACATCCTCCACATCCACCTGGGCGTAGACCAGGGCGGGTACTGTCCGGATAAAGTGGCGGCAGGTGGAGAACACATACAGCATGGGCCGCCCGTCCTCCCCCATGGCCAACCGGTTGTGGAGCTGTTGCTTCCCGGCCAGGCGGGTGTTGTCCCCCCTGTCCCAGTACACCCGGTGCCGCTCCATGATCTCCCCGACGGATTCCCCGCCGTCCCGCTGGAAGATGGCCGGGTCAGCCACCCCGTGGATCTGCCTGCCCCGCAGGTTGGGATCCTCCCGCTCCACCCGCCGGATCTCCTCGGCGATCCGCTTGGCCGTCCACCCCACCCCGGTATTGGGCAGGGGCTGACCGTGCCCATCCGAGGCACAGCCGTACAGCTCCCGGATGTGGTACAGGCGGCCATCCCGATCCTCGGCAAACCAACACACCGAGAAGGGATGCCTGTACCCCCAGTCAAATCCCCGGTAGACCGGCCAGTCCGGCGGGATCCGGAAGGGGGCGATCACATGGGTGCCCACCCTGTCCCGGTAATGGGCCGGGTCGTTCCGCCACTCGCAGAACACCTGCCCGGAGAAGGAATCCCAGTCCCCGTACAGGAGTGCCTTGCGCTCGGCCTGTGGCAGGGCGGCCAGCCGGGTCAGGTAGTCCGGGTCGTTGCGCAACAGGATCCCGTTGTCAAATACCGTGGAGGGCACGAAGACCCTGGAACGCCGCCGCCGCTCGGTGTGCCCGTCCGGAAACAGCACCGGGTATGCCTCCCACACCGTCCGCAGGGGCGGCCCCGCCGTGATGAACCGCTCCTTGACCCACCCGTGACCGATGCCGCCGGGGTTGGCGGTGGCCCGCACATAGCAACGGGTGCCCGGCCCGCCGGGTCGGTTCCGGGAGAGCAGGTACATATACTCCTCCCTCGTGAAGTGAGTCAGCTCGTCAAAGGCGATGTAGTCAAAGGCCAGCCCCTGAAAATTCAGCTTGTCCCGGGGGTGGGGCAGACTGGCGAACCGCACCTTGGCCCCGGAGGGGAAGACCCAGGTGTGGGTGGTCTCCCGGAAGACAGCCCCGGGAAATGCCTGCGTGTAGTAGCGGAGGGACTTGTCTATCAGCTCGGTGAGTTGGGGGTATGTTTTCCGCAGGATCAACCCACGGAAGTGTGGGATCCCGACCTGCCGCAATGCCTCCATGACCAGTGCCTCTGATTTGCCGCCCCCCGCCGCCCCTCCGTACAGGGCTTCATCCTCCGGGCGAGCCAGAAAGATCCTCTGCCGGGGCTGGGGTGCCCATACCACCCGCCGGCTCACAGGGTGTCCCCCCACGACCCATCCGGCGGTTCTTCCGGCAGATCCTCCGCCTCCTCCGTCGGCGGCTCATCCGGCGGATCCAAGGGTGGGAAGTCCACCTCCCCGCCCACATCCACCTCGTCCCCATCCTTTGGCCGGGGATGCTCCCGCCACCGGGACGGACTCCGGTTGACCAGCCAGTACGCCCCCGCCCGCACATCGGCAGGAACCACCACCTCGTCAAGGCCGGTCTGCAGCTCCTCCCGCTCCAGGGTCTTCTTTCCCGTATCCGGGTCGTACTCCACCCGCTTGACCTTGTATGTCTTCTTCACCGCCACCTTGTACCCCCGTGCCCGCCGGTACATGGCATCCTCCACCCGCCGGCACCGGGCTTCATCCCCGGGGTATACCACCCCGGCATCCGGGGTGTCCCGACCCTCTGCCTCCTCCGCCGCCCCTGCGGAGGGCGGGATGCCGCTTGGGGGCGGGGCTGTCCGATCCTGTTCTTCCGTCCTATGTACATCCATAGCCTTCACTCTGCCAAAGCCTCCTTTCCAGCGGAATTGCGTGGGGTATTCATTCCGTCCCATCTGGGATCCCGACCGGAGGTGCCTCCCCGTCTGTTCCGGACTCTGCCCGGCGCAGGCGGATGACATAAGCGTCGTCCTCCCGGCTCACCTGACAGGACAGCGTGTCCAGTGCCTTCTGTATATCCCTGACCTGCACCCGCACGGTCTCCTGCCCCAGCCTGTCCAGCAGGTACCCCAGCCAGGCATGGTACAGCGAAAGGGTCTGACTGATGGCGGGGGTCAGGTCGGCAGGCCGTCCCCTGTGGGACTCAGATCTTCCCGGAAGCCGCTTCTCCTGTGCTTTTGCTTTCAATTTGACTGTACTTCCTTTCATAGTAATGATCCATCGCCTGCTTGATGGCGCAGAGCTTGTACCCGCTGGGATGGGCGCAGTAGGTGTATACGATCTCCCGGCGGGATTTCTTATCCGGGAAATGGAACCGGGCGCATTCGCAGTAGATCACCCCGTGCCCCCTGTCCCGCATGTAGTAGGGGCATATGCCCTCCCGGTTTTCCTCCGGCTCCTTCCGTAGTGTTCGCCGGGCGTACTCCACATTGTCCTCCATGTCCATATGATTCCTCCTTTTCCGTTTTCCGTATGATCCGTATCGTCGTTTTTTTGTTAAGTTTTCTTAACTTGCCCACAGTATACCACACCCGCCCCGGTTTGTCAATCCCACTTTTTAAGTTTCCTTAACTTTTTTGCGCAAACCTATTGACAAACCGCCCCCCATCCGGTATAATGAGCGTATGAATCGTGAGTACCGTGAAGGAGTGTGCCGTGATGGAAGAATTCAAGACCCGCCTGACGATAGCCCTGTCCCTGCGGGGCATGAAGGCTACCGCCCTATCCCGTGCCACCGGCCTGTCCAAGGCCCGCATCAGTCAGTATATGAACGGTGTGTACCGCCCCAATGCCAGTGCCTTATGCCTGTTGGCCTCCACGCTGGATGTGTCGGAGAGGTGGCTGATGGGCGAGGATGTCCCCATGGAGCGGGCCGGGCAGGAGCCGTCTCCCGCCATGCCCGCCGCTCCCGGCGAGGCCCGCTTCCCCCTGCCGTCCAACCTGTCCCCCCTGCACCTGCGGCGGTACCCGGTGCTGGGTGAGATCGCCTGCGGCAGTCCCATCCTTGCCGATGAGAATCCGGAGGGCGGATATGTGACCGCCGCCGACACCCATGCGGATTTCTGCCTGACCGCCAAGGGGGACAGCATGGTGGGAGCACGCATCCATGACGGGGATGAGGTGTTCATCCAGCAGGCTGACATGGTGGACAACGGGGAGATCGCCGCCGTGATGGTGGACAACGAGGCCACCCTGAAGCGGCTGTACTATTACCCGGAGGAGCAGAAGCTGGTGCTGAAGCCGGAAAACCCCTCCTACGCCCCCCTGGTCTTCCGGGGGGAGGAACTGAACCATATCCACATTCTGGGTCGAGCCGTAGCCATGCAGTGTAAATTGAGGTAACTGTTTCGTGTGAATTGCCATGAAAGCCGTTGATGGGGTTTGTCCCTCCTCCCCGTCCCCTTTTGTCGAAGGATTCTCCTGCCCGTCCGACAAAAAAGGCTTGTCTGCGCAAGCCGGATGTGGTATGCTGTGGGCATCCCGGGAAACCGGAATGTCTCATGTGAAAAAGGAGGAATACCATGTCAGAAGGAAAACGCAAAGTCATGTCATCCGCACCCCGCCCGGCGGCGATCCTTGTCCTGTTTCTGACCCTGTGCCTGCTGCCCGGTTGCGGGTCTGGTTCCGCAGTGCCGTCAGACACCGGCACGGATGGCCCTGCCACCGAATTCCAGACCGCCCCCGACCCTGTCCCCGCCCCTGAAACCCAGCCATACAGTCCCCCGCCCGGGGCTACCGATGCGGAGCTACGGGCCTACTACGAGGAGCTGATCGCCACCTTGCGGCAGGATCTTCTGTCCGAGCGGCTGGATCGCTACATATCCGATTATGATTATGAGACCCGCCTGGCTCAACTGGAGCAGGAGCTGGCCCTCCTGCAAGCCGGAGCCGAACTGGAGAGCACCCAGTCGGTCGGGGGGCGCCCAACCAACCCGCCGGAGCAGAACACCGCAGGGGAAGCGGACACGGATGCCGACCCCGGGCCGACCATGGCCTTCCGGTACGGGATCGTCGGCGGGTCGGCTGTCATTTACGAGTACCTGGGGGACAGCCGGACGGTGTCCGTGCCTAGCGTCATTGACGGTTATTCCGTCACCATGATCGCCGACTGCGCCTTCCAGAACAGCCATGTCACCTCCGTCATTCTGCCGGATTCGGTGACATCGGTGGGCTGGTTTGCCTTCGCCGGATGCGCCTCCCTTCAGACCGTGACCCTGCCCGCTTCCGTCACCACCATTTCCTACGCCGCCTTTGACGGCTGTCCGTCCCTGACGGTTCTCTGTACCCAGGGCTCCTACGCCGCCCGTTGGGCCGCCAGCTACGGGTTGCAGGTGCAGTATATCTGAATCAGTACCGCTCTTTCGCAGGCCCGCCGACAGGGGGGCCTGCCCTTTTGTCTCCCTTCTTCCGCCAATGGGAGAAACATCCGCTCCCCAAAATACTTTTTCACCATTTTCCCCCCAAGGCTCATGATTCATACCATAAAATGTGCCGAAATTCGACTTTTTTTGAAAACCTATTGCTTTTTCATGTATTTTCTGTTACAATAGAGCCGATTTTGCGGGCAGTATGCCTGCGGGAGGGATACGCGCTTACCCACACCGGTCACCCGGTGCTTGCAGAAACGCCGATCAGCCCTGCGCAGGACGGGAAACGCGCAGAAAATTTCATGTAGCCCCAAAGGAGACTGTATGCGAAATGGAAAACGGAGTTCTCATTCGTCTGCAAGGGGTATCCAAGGCGTTTGACGGCGAGACGGTTCTCGAAAATGTCAGCCTTGATATCCACGACAAGGAGTTTATCACGCTCCTCGGGCCGTCAGGGTGCGGCAAAACCACCACGCTCCGGATCATCGGCGGGTTCGAGACCCCCGACACCGGAGATGTCTTTTTCGACGGGGTGCGCATCAACGATGTGCCGCCCTATAAACGCCTGGTCAACACGGTATTTCAGAAGTATGCCCTGTTTCCCCACCTCAATGTGTACGAGAATGTGGCCTTCGGCCTCCGCCTGAAGAAGCTGCCCGAGGCCGAGATCAAGGCCAAGGTACAGGAGATGCTGGCCATGGTCAACCTGAAGGGCTTCGAGCGCCGCCATGTGACCACCCTGTCCGGCGGACAGCAGCAGCGGGTGGCCATCGCCCGGGCACTGGTCAACCGGCCCCGGGTCCTGCTCCTGGACGAGCCGCTGGGGGCACTGGATCTGAAGCTCCGCAAGGATATGCAGAACGAGCTGAAAAAGATCCAGCGGCAGACCGGCATCACCTTCATCTATGTGACCCACGACCAGGAGGAAGCCCTCTCCATGTCGGATACCGTGGTGGTCATGGCCGACGGAAAGATCCAGCAGATCGGCACCCCCGTGGACATCTACAACGAGCCGGTCAACGCCTTTGTGGCGGATTTCATCGGCGAATCCAACATTCTGGACGGCACCATGCTGGCGGACTGCAAGGTTCGGTTCTCCAACCATATCTTTGACTGCGTGGACAGCGGGTTTGGCAAGGGCGAGCTGGTGGATGTGGTCATCCGGCCGGAGGATGTGGATGTGGTGCCGCTGGAGCGGGGTATGCTGTCCGGCACCGTGTCCTCCGTCACCTTCAAGGGCGACTACTACGAGATCATCGTGGATGTGGACGGCTTCAAGTGGATGCTGGAGACCTCGGATTTCGTGGGCGTGGATCAGCGCATCGGCCTTTCCATCGACCCGGATGCCATCCATGTCATGAAGCGGTCGGAGTACTCCGACACCTTTGGCGACTACTCCACCTTCTCGGAGGAGATGGATCACCTGTCGGATGTGACCGAGGAGGACGCTACATGAAGAACAGAACCTCCCCCCGGGGGCGTTCCGTCTTTCAGAAGGCGGCGGCAGCCCCCCATGTGGTGTGGGCAGTGATGTTCATCATTGCGCCCATGCTCTTCGTGCTGTACTTTGCCTTTACGGACACCGACGGGAATTTCACCCTCTCCAACATCGCCGCCATCGGTCAGTACGGGAACACCATCCTGCTCTCCATCGCCTTTGCCCTGATCGCCACGGTGGTCTGCCTGCTCATCGGCTACCCCCTGGCCTACTTCATGTCCCGCACCTCCCCCCGGACACAGAAGGTACTGCTGGTGCTGCTCATGCTCCCCATGTGGTGCAATCTGCTCATCCGCACCTATGCCCTGATGGCCCTTCTGGACAACGGCGGCCTGCTCAATTCCCTGCTGGAATCCATCGGCCTGCCCCGGCTGTCCATCGTGGGTACCAACTTCGGCGTGATCCTGGGTATGATCTACGACTTCCTGCCCTACATGGTTCTGCCTATCTTTACCGTCATGACCAAGCTGGACAAGCGGTATGTGGAGGCCGCCCATGACCTGGGCTGTAACGGTGTGCGCACCATGACCCGGGTGGTCTTCCCCCTGACGGTGTCCGGCGTGGTGTCCGGCGTCACCATGGTCTTCGTCCCCTCCATCAGCACCTTCTACATCTCCCAGAAGCTGGGTGCCGGAAAGATAGACCTGGTGGGCGACACCATCGAGCGCCTGTTCCAGAACACCAGCACCTACAATATCGGTGCCACCATGTCCTTAGGCATGATGATCCTGATCATCCTGTCCGTCTGCATCATGAACCGGTTCTCGGACGGTGAGGGAAGGGGGATGATCATATGATGAAATTTCTTTCCCGCTTTTACATGGCCATCATCTTCCTGCTCCTCTACACCCCCATTCTGGTGCTGATCATCTTCTCCTTCAACGAGGGGGGCACCCTCAGCGAGTTCACCGGTGTGTCCCTGACCTGGTACGGGGAGCTGTTCTCCGATGAGGAGGCCCTCAGTGCCCTGATCAACTCCCTCATCCTGGCCGTGTCCGCCTCTGTCATCGCCACCATCATCGGCACCTTCGCCGCCTTAGGCCTGCACCATATGCGGAACCGGTATATCAAGGGAGCCATCAACACCGTGACCAACATTCCCATGATGAACCCGGATATCGTGACCGGCGTGTCCATGATGCTCCTGTTCGTGGCGGTCTCCGCCATGCTGGGGAGCCGGGATCTCTTCGGGTTCGGCACCCTGCTCATCGCCCATGTGACCTTCGACCTGCCCTATGTGCTCCTGTCGGTGACGCCCCGGTTCAAGGCACTGGACAAGTCCATGTCCGAGGCCGCCCAGGATCTGGGCTGTACCCCGGCCAGAGCCTTCTTCATGGTGGATCTGCCGGAGATCCTCCCCGGCATCGTGTCCGCCCTGATGATGAGCTTCACCCTGTCGCTGGACGACTTTGTCATCAGCCACTTCGTGTCCTCCCCCAACTTCCAGACCCTGCCCCTGTATGTCTACAATCAGACCGCCCACAATGTGAAGTTCAGTATGTACGCCCTGTGCGCCCTCATTGTCTTCATCATTCTGGCGATCCTGCTGGTGGTCAACTTTGCCGGGAGCTTCCGGTCTGTCCGCCACCGGAAGGGAGGTGCGTGACATGAACGGCAAACCGTCTGTGCGCCGTACCCTTTCCCTTCTCTGTCTGCTTCTTTGCCTGCTGACCGTGGCCGCCACCCTGTCCTCCTGCGGGGAGGGTACGGGAAAAGTGACCACCCTGTATGTGTATAACTGGGGCGAGTACATCTCGGACGGCTCGGAAGGCTCCCTGGATGCCAACGCCGCTTTTGAGGAATGGTACTTCGAGACCTATGGGGAGCGGGTGAAGGTCAACTACTCCACCTACTCCAGCAACGAGGATATGTACGCCAAACTGAGCAGTGGCTCGGTGTCCTACGATGTGGTGGTTCCCTCGGATTACATGATCCAGCGCATGATCACAGAGGGTCTGCTCCAGCCCCTGGATTACGACAACATTCCCAACATTGTCAACATTGTTCCCTCCTTCTGCGGCCCGGAGGCCGAGTATGACTACTACGACAAGGGGAATGTGTACTCCGTCCCCTACATGTACGGCATGATCGGCATCATCTACAACACCACCATGGTGTCCCCGGACGACCCCAACCTGGGGAGCTGGGCGCTGATGTGGGACCAGACATACGCCGGGGACATTCTCCAGTTCAACAACTCCCGGGATGCCTTCGGCACCGCCCAGTACTACCTGGGGGTGGATGTGAACTCCGATGATGAAGCGGACTGGCGGCGGGCACTGGAGCTGCTCAAGGAGCAGAAGCAGGTGGTGCAGGGCTATGTGATGGATGAGATCTACAACAAGATGGAGAACGGTTCCGCCGCCATCGCCGCCTACTACGCCGGGGATTTCCTGACCATGTACGAGGAGAACCCGGATCTGGAGTTCTTCTACCCCGCCGAGGGCACCAATCTGTATGTGGATGCCATGTGCATCCCCACCTGCGCCAAGAACAAGCTGATCGCCGAGCGGTACATCAACTTCATGCTGTCCGAGGAACCCGCCGTGGCCAACGCCGAGTACACCTACTATGCCTCCCCCAACCGGCTGGTGCAGGAGAGTGAGGAGTACATCGAGTACATGAACGACATCAAGGAGGGCGGCTACGACCTGATGTATGACGACAGCGTCACCGCCACCTACTATGTCAACCTCAGCACCGAGAAGCTGGCCCTCATCAACCAGCTCTGGGAGGAGCTGAAGTCCGACATCGACATCAGCACCGGCATCTACATCACCTGCGCCATGATCCTGGTCATCCTCATCGGCCTCGCCGTCTTCTTCGCCATCCGGAAACGGATACGGAATATTTACTGATCTTCCCTACGGGCTGTTGCGTCAGGTAACAGCCCGTTTTTCAGGTTGGGGAACGCTGGGGGGAACTTTCTGAGTGCCCCCCAGACCCCCTTCAAAGACTTTCCAAACATGTATTGTATACTGTTCGGGGCGTTGGTGTGTCCTGTTTCCGCATCAGTTTTCCGGCGGCTGAAATGTCATTATCATTTCTTAAGGAACCGCTGATTGATTCGGCGGCACATCTTCGGCACATCTTTTCCC
>CAMEON010000026.1 GCA_945929845.1 uncultured Clostridia bacterium
GCTTCTTCCAAGAAGCCCCCAGGCGTTCTCCCGTACCCTACCTGAACTGTAACGGAGAGTACGCCGGGGAACTTTCTGAAGAAAGTTCCCCCAGACCCCTTCAAAGACCTTCAAAACTTTTTCTTGCCCAAAATTGCATTGTGCTGAAAACAGGGAGGCCGGATCCACGGCCCCCCTGCTCTTTGATGTATGGGTCATTATCAGACAATCCCCTGTGCCAGCATGGCGGTGGCGACCTTCTCAAAGCCGGCGATGTTGGCTCCGGCTACATAGTTGCCCTCCATGCCATACCGCTTGGCGGCGGCATCCAGGTTGTGGAAGATGTTGACCATGATGTCGTGGAGCTTGCCATCCACTTCCTCGAAGGTCCAGCTCAGCCGCTCGCTGTTCTGGCTCATCTCCAGGGCAGAGGTAGCCACGCCGCCGGCGTTGGATGCCTTACCGGGTGCGAACAGCACACCATTCTGCTGGAAGTATGCGGTTGCATCCAGGGTGGTAGGCATATTTGCACCCTCGGCCACGGCGATCACGCCGTTGGCTACCAGGGCCTTGGCATCGTCCAGGTTCAGCTCGTTCTGGGTTGCGCAGGGCAGAGCCACATCCACCTTCACGCTCCAGACACCCTTGCCCTCGTGGTACTCCGCAGTGGGTCTTGCGGCCTGATACTCGGTCAGGCGGGCACGCTTGACCTCCTTGATCTCCTTCAGGAGAGCCACATCAATACCGTCGGGATCGTAGATCCAGCCGTTGGAATCCGAGCAGGTCACCGGCTTTGCGCCCAGCTGCCATGCCTTCTCGATGGCGTAGATAGCCACATTTCCGGCGCCGGACACTGCCACGGTCTTACCTGCGATGTCAATGCCGTTGGCCTTGAGCATCTCCTGGGTGAAGTAGAGCAGGCCGTAACCGGTTGCCTCGGTGCGGGCCAGCGAACCGCCGTAGGTCAGACCCTTTCCGGTCAGCACGCCCTCGTACACATCACGGATGCGCTTGTACTGGCCGAACATGTAGCCGATCTCCCGGGCACCGGTACCGATGTCACCGGCGGGCACATCGGTATCCGCACCGATATGGCGGTACAGCTCTGTCATGAAACTCTGGCAAAAGGCCATGACCTCCCGGTCGGACTTACCCTTGGGATCAAAGTCGGAACCACCCTTGCCGCCGCCGATGGGCAGTCCGGTCAGGGAGTTCTTGAACACCTGCTCAAAGCCCAGGAACTTGATGATGCCCAGGTTCACCGAGGGATGCAGACGAATGCCGCCCTTATAGGGGCCGATGGCACTGTTGAATTGGATGCGGAAGCCGTTGTTGACCTGCACCTGTCCCTTATCATCCACCCAAGGCACACGGAACAGGATCTGCCTCTCCGGGGTGGTAATGCGCTCCAGCAGAGCCTCCCGGCGATACTGTTCCTCATGGGCTTCTACCACCGGGCGGAGGGACTCCAGCACCTCCTTGACTGCCTGGTGGAACTCAGGCTGGGCGGGGTTCTGGCGAACCACCCGGTCGATGATCTCATCTACATAGGACATAGTTTTCTTCTCCTTACTCTTATTCAGAAAATGCGGGCCGGACGAATGCCAGCCGCCTCATTGTACATATTATACACGAAATCATACCGGATTGCAAGGGCTTTTACAAAGAAATTGCAAGTTTTTTTCTTCAACTCCCAGATTTTTTATAAAATGGTGGATTGTCCGGGAAAGAATCAGTCAAATTGCAGGTTTTCCGCGCCGTTCCACCATTTTCGGGGTGAAGGAGTCAACACTTCCCTGCCCCCGGGGAGACTGTATTTTCTCACCTATATGGTATTTTTTACACACCAAATGTGACGCCCGCCGCATAACCACCCTTTCCCGAGGACATACTCCCCGCAGAGCGCCGCCCTGTGCGGCGGCGTCCGTCACATACGGAGGTAGGTAGCATATGGCACATGTGATCATTGTTGGCGGCGGTGTCACGGGACTGTCCGCAGGCATCCATCTTTTAGAGTCCGGGCACGGGGAGCACCGGGTGACGGTGTGTGAGTCAGGAGCCGTACCCGGCGGCAATCTGACCGGCTGGGACAGGGCCGGGTACCATATTGACAACTGCGTACACTGGCTGACCGGAACCAATCCGGCTACCAAGACCTATGACATGTGGTGCCGTCTGGGTGCCCTGGGCGGAGTGGAGCTACGACGGCCGGACTCCCTGTTCACCTGCCGGTACGGGGGGCAGAGCCTGTCGCTGTACCGGGATCTGGAGCGCACCCGGCGGGCTATGCTGGCCCTCTCCCCCCAGGATAGGCGGGAAACCGAGCGCTTCTTCCGAGCGGTCAGGGCTATGCAAGGGCTTTGCGGGATCGCCGGGCCTGCCCATGACAAAAAGCTCTCTCCCCCCGCCGCCGTGGGAGCCATCCCGGAGCTTTTACACTACCACCGGATGGACACGGGACAGCTGGCCGCCTGCTTCCGTCACCCGCTCCTTCGCTGCTTCATGCGCTCCCTTTGCGGGGATTGCTTTTCGGCGGCGGCGCTTTTGATGGTGGTCGCCCATTTCTGCGGGGAGAATGGCGACCTGCCGGCCGGAGGCTCCCTGGCCATGGCCCAGCGCATGGCCAACCGATTGACCAGTCTGGGGGGACGGCTCCGGCTGGGTTGGTCCGTGGAGAAGGTGAACCTGGTGGAAGAAGGCGACCGTCTCCGTGCCGCTTCGGTGTCCCTGACCGGCGGTGCTACCCTTGCGGCTGACTATGTCATCATCACCGCAGATCCCCGGAGCGTGTGCGGAAAGATGCTGCCCTCTCCACTGCCGCCGTCGCTGGCGAAGCGGTATCGGGATCCGGCTTCCCTGCGCTTCTCTGCCATCCAGGCCGCTTTTGGCGTCCCGGTCGGTGCGCTGAACTTTTCCAGCGACCTGGTGACTGACATCCCGTCCGCCTACCGGAAGACGCTGGGTAGTGGGCAGGTGGTCTTCCGGGAGTTCTCCCATGAGCCGTCCTTCGCCCCGCCCGGGCAGGTGGTGGTGCAGGCCATGGCCTTCTGCACCGAGCCGGTAGCCCGGCAGTATATTGCGCTGGCCCACACACCCACCGCCTACGCCCGGCAGAAACAGGCGGTAGCGACCGCCTTTGAACAGCTACTGGGAGAGCTGTCTCCAGCGGCGGCAAGCAGACTGCGCCTTTTGGATGTATGGACACCAGCCACCTATAAACGGTTCGTAGGCAGTGAGATCGGTTCCTTCATGAGCTTTGTCCTGCGCCCCGGTGATGCCTTCTGGCGGCGGGCGGACGGCAGGATCCCCGGAGTGGAGAATGTCATACTGGCCGGGCAGTGGCTCCATGCGCCGGGCGGGTTGCCCATTGCCGCCGAAGAGGGACAGCGGGCGGCGACAACGGCCCGGCGGTACCTGGAAAGACAGGCCGCCGCAGAGCGCCGTCCGGCTCACATCCGCATATCCTTCGGCTGACCCGGCTTTGTAAACCGGAATTTGAATGAAATTGAAACAGGCCGACCCACCATCGTGAGCCGGCCTGCGTGTATTGGCAATGTCTGGCACGCTTGCTACATGCCCTTGCACATCAGATAAAGGCCCAAGGTGAACCCCAACATCAGACAAAAAGACACACCATTGATGATGGTCAGGGCTATCACATCCTTACGCCGCAGTGCGCCGCTCTTGTATGCATAAACGAACAGAGCGATCATGATCGCCAAGCAGACTAAGAATATGATCTGAGGGATCAAATAAATGCTGGCGAATACAGCCAAGGAACTGACATACAATGCAAGGTTATAAATGATCCCGATGACCGGAATATCAATCAGTGGTTCAACCAGCGGGTATACAAATAACGAAGTCACCATGAGCGTGGCGACCAGGAACAGAATACTCAAAAAATACAGAAATTTTCTCATTTATTTTCCCCTACAAAACATAATCCCATATGTAGTCCGCTTGAGTTTTTCGCAATCGCAGACGAAAAAATCTGTACCGAATCTGTACCACCTCATTCAATCAGCGTTTCCTTAGGAATTGTATGTCCCCTCGGTGGAGGCAAACACGGACTCAATACCCTCCTTGCGGCGGGAATGCTTCACATGCTCCATGAGCAGGTCACGGAAAAGCACCTCGTCAAGAGGCAGTTCCACCGGCTTCCCTGTCCAGGCGGACAGGTGCATGGCGTTGGACAGGGTCAGGCCATTGACGCCCTCCCGTCCGTCAGCCACCAGCGGCTCGCCCCGGAGGATAGCGGCGGCAAAGGCGTTCATCACGCCCACATGCTGTTCATTCTTTCCGTCCGTCTCCAGGGATACCCGGGTGCAATGGGGGGCGGCGAAGGGGGTCTTGTTCTCCTTGGTAAACACCGACTCCGGCGGATCCAGCTTGAGAAGCTGTACCGACCCTCCATCCGAGATCAGGGTGCCTCCGTCGCACACGATCTCAAAGCGGTTGGTTCCGGGTGCGTCGCCAGTGGTGGTGATGAAGGTTCCGGTCGCCCCGTTTTCATACTCCACATAGGCGGTCACATCGTCCTCCACCTCAATGTCATGCCACTTGCCGAAGTGCATTTTCACATCCACCAGCTTGGGCATGCCGCAGATCCACTGCCACAGATCCAGGTTGTGGGGGCACTGATTGAGCAGAACGCCGCCGCCCTCCCCTGACCAGGTGGCACGCCAGGCACCGGAATCATAGTAAGCCTGGGGGCGGTACCAGTTGGTGATGATCCAGCTCGTGCGGCGGATGGCGCCCAGTTCGCCGGAAGCCATGATCTCCTTCATCTTGCGGTACACATGGTTGGTTCTCTGGTTGAACATCATCCCGAAGACCAGATCCGGGTGTTTATCCGCCTCGGCCATCATCTCCCGCACCTGAAGCGTGTACACCCCGGCAGGCTTTTCGCACATGACATGGATCCCTGCCTGCATGGCCAGAATGGCATAACGGGGGTGATCGTAGTGGGGGACGGCGATCTCCACAGCATCAATGAGTCCGGAGGCGAACATCTCCTCGGCACTGGAGAACAGAGCGATGTCCGGCAGCTCCAGATCCGGGAAATCTGCCCGGCGTTTGGCCAGTTGATTCTTTGTCCACTCCAGCCGGGTGGGATCCGTGTCCGCCACGGCAGTCAATACGATCTCGGGGTTCTTTCCGGTCAGGACATGGTCAATGTGTCCTGTACCCATGTTTCCTACGCCCAGCACGCCCAATCTTACCTTTTTCATGTATGTGACCGTTCCTTTCTTATTTCCCTTTTGTTCTGACAGAAGTGCCTCAATCCAGCCCCTGTGCACGGAGCCAGTCATAGCTCTTCTTCAGGCAGAGGAAGGGATCTTCCCCATAGCAGTTGTCCTGTTCCACGAAGGCATACTTCACCCCGGCATCCTCACAGGCGCGCAGGATCTCCGGGTAATTCATGTTTCCTCCGCCCACCGGAGCCATGCGCACACCGTGGTCGGCGGGTTCATACACCATGTCCTTGAAGTGCACGCAGTCCACCCGCCCGGCAAGGCGGCGCAGCCACATGGCTGGGTCAGCCCCGCCCGCCTGCACCCAATAGGTGTCCAGCGTCACGCCGCACGCCTCCGGGGTGAAGGTCTCGCAGAGCAGATCCAGGAAGGTCTTCCCCTCAAAACGGGCAAATTCCATGTGATGGTTGTGGTACATGAACTTGTGCCCGGCGGCGGCGATCTTCCTTACCGCCGGTCCGACCTCCTCGGCCATGCGGGCGAGGCCCTCGGGCGTGACGCCCCGGGGATTGGAGCCGATCCCGATGTACCTGCATCCCATGGTGTCGTGGAATCTGATGGTGTTCTCCGTATCGTTGACGATCCGTCCGTAGTCAAAATGGGTGATGTCTGCGGACAGGCCGTAGGCTTTCAGACGCTCTGCCATCCAGTCTGCCTCGTAGGCACAGACCCCGGAGAGCTGGATGTGTCGGTAGCCAATGTCCGCTACCTTCTTCATGGATTCGTCCAGAGCCTCCGGCGTTTTACAGAAGTCCCGGACGGTGTAAAACTGAGCACCGATATTCATGGGTTTGCCTGTCTCCTTTTATTCCCTTTTATGTGAATGATACTGTCTCTTTCAGAATGGCCTTCAGGCTGTCTGCCGCATAGTCGAAGGCCGCCCGACTGCTGTCGAAGCGGAGCACCTGCCCCACCTCACTGCGGTTCCCGGCTTCCTCCAGGCCGGACAGCCCCACGAACGCCGTCAGGTGCGGTTCCAGCGTCAGCACCTCGCCGCCTGCCTTGGCAAACAGAGGGATGTACTCTCGCAAAGCACCCACACCGTCCCCGGGGGGAACCACCTGTCCGTCTGCGGTACAGTCCTTGATGTGACCGTAAGCCACATAGGGGGACAGGAGCCGCCAGGCCTCCATCACATCCTGGCCGCACTGGATGAAGTTGGCCGGGTCAAAGACCGCCTTCACTTCCGGCAGGGCCTGATGGATCGCCAGGCAACGGGCGGCGGTGTCGCCGTAGATGCCCTTCTCATTTTCATGGCAGAGGCGTACACCGCTCCCCGCCGCCATGGCCACAAACCTCTCCAACCGCCGGATCACCTCCGGGAACCATTTCTCCTGCCCGCCGGTGCCGTAAAAGCTGAACAGCCGGATGCAGGATGCCCCGAAGATCTCCGCCATGCGGAGCAGGTGCTCAAACTGCCGCTCCTCTTTTGAAAAATCGTCTGTGATGGGCGTCTTTCCCGCCGGGGAGCCGATGGACCAGACGGCAACGCCCGCCTCGTCCAACTGATCACGGAAGGTCTTGGCGGCTTCCTCTGTCAGATCGGCGATATTCACGCCATCCACTCCCCGGATCTCCAGAAGGGAGATCCGGTTTTCCCGCAGGGCCTGGATCTGCCCCGCCCGATCCGATGCCGCCTCATCTGCAAAGGCACACAAGCGTATGCTCATGACTGTTTCTCCTTTTTATTCTTATTCTTATCTTATTCTCCATCTCTATCTTCACTGTCACTCTTCCGCTTGCGTCCCGCTCTGGCCAGTGTGACACCGCTCAGTGCCGTGACGGAAACAGCCACCAGGATCGTGGATGCGGCCATACTGGAGGAACAACCCCGGCTGTCGGTTGGCTCTGTGTCTGTGCCCTCGCCAGGGGTGGTGTCTTCCCCGCCCGTGACCGTTTCCGTATCAGGCCCCGTGGGTTCTTCGGTCTCCGGTGCGGTGGGCGCTTCTGTCTCATACTCCGGCACTACATTGGATATGGTCAGCGTGTCCAGGAGACGGGTGTCCGGGGTGTAGGTCAGGGTCTCGGTGCCTGAAGTCAGGGGGTATTCCGTCCGACTGCCCTCTGCCAGGTACTCATCAAAGGAGATGTGGACATTGTCAAACTCAAAGGTCTGATTCCGGGTGGTCAGAGCAAGCTGGGAACCGGCAGAATTCAATCTGGTGTTCTCCACGGTCAAAACCTCTGTCCCCTCTGCATCATAAAGGATAGCCTTGCCATAGTAGGCCTGCCCGGTGCCGTCGCTCTCATAGGTCACACCCGGCTCCTCCAGGCTGACGGTGCAGATCAGACAATGGTTGATGTATATGGAAACGGTTTTCTCGTCGTCCACGCAACGCAGATTCATCCAGGAATCGGTCGGGTCATCCAGCCCCTGCGGATAGGCGAAGGTGTACGAAGCAGATGCCACCGTCAAACCGTCCGGTGCATACCGCTTGATGCGCACGACAAGGTTATTCTCTGTCGGATAGATGCCGATACCGGAACCGGCTGTGGAGGAGCCGCCGAAGGTACTCCCCCCATTTTCGGCATACCAGTCCCACTCATAGTAGTTGAAGACCTGGATCGTATTGAAGTTTCTCGGATTGATGGGGGTCAGCGCGCCGGGCATTTCTCCCCGGATGTAGACGGCGCAATTCCCGAACTCCACCATGTGCAGATCCACGGAGATCTCATAGGGGCCTTCGATGTCGCTCCAGGTACGCAGATCCGAGTAGCCCTTCATCCGGACATAGTTGCCGTCCGCTCCGTCTGAGCCATCCCCTCGGATCACCTGAGCCGAGCTTTGCGGTGTACCGCCGACAAACTGGAAGTAATCAGCCAGAGTGGTCGCTGTGACATACCCTCCGGCGGCCTGGTCGTTCATGTCGTACAGGATGTTCACCTGATTCCTTGTCAGTTCGATGGAGGGAACGGCTGGAGGACAGGTTATGGCCGTACTTCCGCTAAGGTAACTGCCTGTCTCTCCCGAACGCAGAACCTCTGCCTCTTTGCGGGTGGTGCAACCATCGCACAGGTACAAAAAGCCATACCTGTCGTCCGGGGCGGTATCGCCCAGATCCATGAAGCCCATGGGGTCAGCCAGCCCATCCAGATCCACGGAGTTGTCCGCCCACTTGAAGATCAGCTTTTCCGCAAGACCCTCCAGGCCGATGATGTCCTTGGCCACCCGGATGACCATGGCGTTGCCCTCCAGGTAGTAGTATGCGCCGCCGACGACCTCCGTCTTCACTGCACCGTCCTCGCCGACCGTCAGCTTCTCCACGCTGACCACGAAGGAATCCCGATCCCGGTTCAGCACATAATCGTAGCCGTCCCAGCCGGTGGCGGCATCGCCATCTGTGTTCAGGAACAGGTTCATCCAGGTGGTGCCGTCGTCAATGATGATGCTGTCGGCACACTGGGCCAGGAAGTACAGGTTGTAGTCGTCCTGGGACACCTTGCAGGTGTCGAAATCATTGCGTCCGGTGTGATTGATGTAGCGGTACCGGGCATCGTAGCTGATGCTGTTCCGCAACTCCACATCGTACAGGGAGTCCATATAGGAAAGCTGGATGTTATCCCATGCGGCAAGGTCAAGGAGATCCACTGTGCCCTGGTTGTCTGCCACCGGCGCTTTGGAAATGCCCTTGAACTGCCGGATGTAGTCGATCATCTGATAGTAGTAGTTGTCGCCAAAGCCATACCCGTTGTAATTCCGCATAGGCTCGGCATCACGGGAAAACTCCGCATTGAAGTTGTCCACATACAGGAAGTCTGCCTGCCCGTTGCAGAAGGACTGCGGCTGATCCAGGCGGGTGCAACCGGCGATCCACTCATTCCAGCCGGTGATCAGCAGGACAAAGGGATCCTCCGCCGGCACATTCTGCCGGATCAGCATCTGAACAGCCTGGAACTGGTGGGCGAAGGAAAGACCCTGCCCTGCCCGCTCGATGGAGGAAAACTCATAGTCACCCAGCCCGTTGTTGGCCTGCCTCTGGTTCACAAAGCTGCGTCCCTTGCTACTGGTGGCATGATACCCCAGGGACACCGCCAGCGACTCATACTTGCCGTTCTCGTCCCGGCCCCAGCCGCCGTTGCGCAACATGACACGGGTGCTGTTGGATTGATACTCCTGGAGCCATGACCAGTACCCGTCCTTATCACACCAAGCCCAGTTTCCCCGCACGGTGAACTTCTGCTCAACCTTTGTTTTCAGATCACCTGAAAGAGCGGTCTTGTTTCCGAACAGGAGGGGCTTCCCGTCCCAGACATAGAACAGCTCCTCATACTTTTTCCAGTTCTCCTCAGAGTACACTGTGGTGAACAGCGTCTGCATGTTGGACACGAAGGTGTTGGGATTATCACCGCAGAAGAAGCATATCTGCGGAGTGTCGATCCCCTCCCGGCGCATCTCCAGCCAGGTGTCAAAGAGAGCCATATGCCCGGATACGAACACCTCGGCGTTGGAAACATCCAGAAAGATGAAGTCCACGCCCGCCGCCTCCAGCATATAGGCGTGCTTCCGGTAGACCCAGGTATCCGTGTTCCGGTAGTAGCCGAAGTACGGCTCGGCCCAGTAGGCTTCCCCGCCGTGTTGGGTGAAGTAATCCTTCACGCCTTCAATACCGCCGTCCACATACAGCTTGGTATTGTCCTGCACGGTGCCGCCGGCACCGACCCAGCAGAGGAAATAGAACAGGCCCACATCCCGGCTCTCATTCACATCCCCGGCAGTCTGGTTGTCGCTGATCGTGCGACCCAGGTCGTCGGTAGCGGTCCATGTGGCGTAATCAATGGTACGCAGGGTATCGGCATCCGGAATGGTCCTCTCCAGCTCCACATGGGTAAAGGAGAAGTTGTCCACATAGCCGACGGTACCGTCCAGGTAAAGCTCGCAGTACCCGGTGGCATAGATCTGGCAGTCATCTGTCTCGGCCAGCAAAGTACCGTTCGCATCCGCCACGGCAAGGTACCCGTCCTCGGTATACAGGACGGTCAGGATCTCCCGGTCGTCGGCACGGAGGATGATGGCATCCTTCCTGTCATATATGACGATATGGGTGACCTGCGACAGGGAAAGGCCGCTGTCCACCGCCACGGAAAGTCCGCATTCCGGCTCCGTCACAAGGATCCTCCCGCCAGCCGAGAAGGTGAACCAGATGCCCCTGTCCTCCGGGGTCACATTGCACTGGGAGGTGCGGACAGCGGCGGATACAGTCCCCCCCTCCAGGCAGAGATCAAAGGTCATGTACCCCTCCTCCAAGCCGAACTGATCCCCCAGGCACACGGCAGAACCGAACATGAATGTGCCGTTTTCCCTGATCTGAAGCGTCCCGTCCACCAACTGGGCATATGACTGATTCTTCATAGTCACCGCCTCGTCTGAGGCATACTGACTGATCCGGGGCATACTGAAATCATAGGCGTATGTCACCTGGGTGCGGGTGTAGTAATCATACCCGCCCGTATGATGGGTGATGGGTGTGCCCTGATAACTGACTGCCTCCTCCGCTGATGCCGGAAGGGCAGTCGGGAAAGCCGTGACTGTACCGCACAACAGCAGGCATGTAAGCAGGCCGCAGAGCACCCGGCGGGTGCCTCCGCTTGTTTTGAAGGGCGAATGTTGCTTCATGGGTTTCTCCTCTTTCTTCCCCTCCCCGATCCACAAAGCGATTGGCGGGTCGAGGCAGGGTTTGGGTTCGGTTTTTGCGTTTATTTCCATTATAGTCTGATTCCCCACAAATGCGGGGTATCATGAAATCCACAATACCCCGCATACGGAGTGTCAGACCCCGATGCCGTTATATACTCTTTTCCGGCTGAACGGTTCTGCACAGGCTGAACGGCTCAGCGGTTCTTCCTTCTGGCCTCATAGCAGGCACTGCAATACACAGGCCTGTCATCGCTGGGCTGGAAGGTCAGCCTGGCCACGCCGCCGCAGTCAGCGCAGACAGCCTCAAAGTACTGGCGCTCCGGCTTCTCCTCGCCGTTCTTTCTGGCATCACGGCAGGCCTTGCAGGTCTTGGGCTTGTTCTTGAAGCCCTTCTCAGCGTAAAAACGCTGTTCTCCTGCGGTGAACACGAACTCTTTCCCGCACGCCTTGCAGGTCAGCGTTTCGTCCTGGTATACAGGCTCCTCTGCGCTCACATTCGCATCCACAACTTCATCTTCGTACATGTTCTTTCCCTCGCTTTGAAATGTTAAGGCTGACCGTAACGCACACAGCCTCTCCCGACACCTTCGTAGGGAAAGCCACTTATGCACATATGGGTACCTTACAGAATGTTGTCCTTCAGCGGGCTCGCACCGCTATCCCGTCCGTCCTGTCAAACGGCGTGTTTTTCTGCTTAAACCATCGGGACATAGGCGACCGTGGGCCTGTCAGCCACACCGTGCCGCTATAAAAGAGAATCAAAAACACCGCAACGGCCATTTCCGGACAGCCTTATGACTTGTCGCCGGACAGCCTTGTCCTGAGCTTCCTGCGGATCCGGTACACGGCATTGTACACCGCCCGCTCATCCCGACCCAAAGATGCGGCGATGTCCGCCACCGGCACGCCGGCCACATAAGCCCACCATATCCGGTTCTCCAGATCCGTCAGGCAGTTCCGAACCAGTCCGCACAGCTGTGAGAACCGTTCTTCCTCCACCACCCGTTCCGACGGATCCTCCGGGGTAAAGCCCTCTTCCCCCTGTACCGGGAGGGAGGACAGACGGCGCAGGTAATTCAGGTGGCGCATCTCCGACACCAGACCGTTGTGGAGGCACACCCGGGCGTACAGCCCGAAGGACACCTCCTCCTGTCCGACATCATAGGAGGACAGGGCACAAAGGAAGACCCGCTCCGCTTCCTCCCGGAGGTCTGTCTTCTCCTGCCAGCTCAGATCATACCCGTCATACCGGGCGACAGAGGACTGTATCAACGGCGCATACTGCCTCCGTAAGGCGGCATACGCCTCCTGACTGCCGGACTTGGCCTGCCGGATCAGGGCGACTGTCTCCTCCGGATCCGGGCGCACCCGGGGGCTGTCACTTCCACCCGCCGTCTCCTCAAGCCTGTCGCTGCGCTTGTTCTCCGCCATATCTTCCTTCCTATTTCAGAAAGAGAGCCGTTCAGCCTTCTCTTTCCTGTCATTATATCAGATTTTTTTGACCCTGTCAACAGTTGGTTTCCGGTTGAGCGGATAAACAGATGCTGAATTTGCCGGAAAATATGTGCTTTTAGCACAAATTCTCCGGCTTCTTCATAGGTATTATTCACAATGAAATTTTCTTGTTTTGGTTACTGTTGCCATATTTTTTCATCATTTTTGTTCATTTGGCCGATTTTGTACGCCAAATTTCACCAATCCGTCACATCGTGTACAGCCAGCCGAAGCGGGCACCCAGTATATTGATGGTGACAAGAAGGGCGATCAGCACCAACAGGGCAAACAGAACCAGGAAGTCCCGGGCATGATACTTCAGGATGCGCAGGCGTGTCCTGCCCTCCCCGCCGTGATAGCAACGGCACTCCATGGCGGTAGCCAGCTCGTCCGCCCGGCGGAAGGCCGAGGCAAAGAGAGGCACGATGACAGGGATCAAGGCTTTGGCTCGCTGTACCAGTGAGCCGGAGGTGAAGTCCGCGCCCCTCGCTTTCTGGGCGGACATGATCTTGTCCGTCTCGTCCATAATGGTGGGAATGAACCGGAGGGCGATGGTCATCATCATGGCAAAGGTATGCACCGGCACATGGAGCAGGGCCAGCGGGTGGAGTAGCTGTTCCAGGGCGTCGGTCAGGGCGATGGGAGAGGTGGTGTAGGTCAAGAACAGGCTGGTTCCGATGATCATGGCGACGATGCGCACCAGGATGAACAGCGCATGGTACAAGCCCTTGGTGTACACCGTGATGAAATGCCAATGGATCAGCGGTTCCGCCGTGGTGTCCGTCACCCAGAAGATGTTCAATACGGCAGTGAAGGCCATGATGAAGATCAACGCCCGGATGCTACGCATGACGATGCGCAAAGGGATGCGGCTGACCAGGATGAGCAGGATGGCCGAGGCGAACAGGAGGACAAAGGAGAAGAAATTCTTGCAAAGGAAGGAAGCCACGATATATATAATGGAAGCCAACACCTTGGCTCGGGGATCCATCCGGTGTAGCACCGACTGCCCGGGATAGTATTGCCCGAGAGAAATGTTCACCACGACCGTGTTCCCCCTTTCCCTTCATCCTCCTTGTCGGGAGGCACCGGGGGCAGGCCAAAGGCGACAGAAAGTGCCTCCTCGGCAGCCTCCAGCGTGTAAATCCCCGACGGGAGAGGCATACCGCCCCGGATCAGCAGAAGGGTCATCCGGGTGATCAGCGGGATGTCCAGCCCCACGGCCTCCAGCTCCTCCGCACGGGCGAACACCTGATCCCGGGTGCCGGCCATCAGGATCTTTGCATGAGACATGACCACCACATCGTCGCAGTACTGGGCCATATCCTCCATGCTATGGCTGACAATGAGCACGGTGGAGCCGGTCAGCCGATTGTACTCCCGGATGCCGGTGAAAATGGCGTGCCGCCCCTGGGGATCAAGACCGGCGGCCGGTTCGTCCAGCACCAGCACCTCCGGTCGCATGGCCATGACACCGGCAATGGCGACCCGGCGTTTCTGTCCGCCGGACAGGTCAAAGGGGGACTTGTCCAGAAGCTCCTCCGCCACTCCGGCAAAGGCCGCCGCCTCGGACACTCTGGTCTTTATCTCCTCGTCGGAGAGCTTCATATTCTTCGGCCCGAAGGCGATGTCCGCCCGTACCGTCTCCTCAAAGAGCTGGTACTCCGGGTATTGCATCACCAGGCCCACCCGGAAGCGGATCTTTCCGATCTCCTTTGGCTCCCGCCAGATGTCCTCCCCGTCAAGCAGTACCCGACCAGTTTCCGGCTTGGACAGCCCGTTGAGCAGTTGAACCAGGGTGGACTTTCCTGACCCGGTGTGTCCGATGAGACCCGTCACCCGACCCCGCCGTATGTCCAGGCTCACATCGTCCAGGGCTCGCTTTTCGAAAGGGGTTCCAATGGAGTAGCGGTAGGTGATGTGCTCCAGCCGGAGTTTGGGAACCTCCCCCTCCGGCACCCGGTTGACGATCTGCGCCGGATCCATGGCCGCTTCCTGCGTTTGTTTTTGCTTCTGCTTCTTCTTCACGAGTATGGCACCTTTCTACCGCACGCCCGGCTGGGTATTCGTATTTCTCATGTTCCATGCCTTGAGTATGGCCTCGGCGCAGGATTCCGGATCATTGAGGGAGCCTTCCAGCCGGACACCTCGGTTTTGCAGGTACTGAGCGGCGGCGGTACACTGAGGCAGATCCAGCCCGGCCTTACGCAGTACCTCACCCTCGGCAAAGACTTCCCCGGGGGTACCGTCCAGGATGATCTCCCCATCCGACAGCACCACCACCCGGTCAGCCCGGGCGGCCTCGTCCATGTAGTGGGTGATGGACAGCACGGTAATGCCCTCCTCCCGGTTGAGCTTCTCCATGGTTCCGATGACCTCCCGGCGACCCAGAGGATCCAGCATGGCCGTGGATTCATCAAAGATCATGCACCGGGGCTTCATGGCGATGATGCCGGCGATGGCTACCCGCTGTTTCTGCCCGCCGGACAGCCGGTGAGGCTCATGCCCGGCGTACTCCGTCATACCCACCGTAGCCAGGGCTTCATCCACCCGCTTCCTCAGTTCGGCCTGCGGAACGCCCAGATTCTCCGGCCCGAAGGCCACATCCTCCTCTACAATGGTGGCGACCAGCTGATTGTCCGGGTTCTGGAAGACCATACCCACCTGGCGGCGCAGCTTCAGCACATCCTCCTCCGTCATATCCTCCGACAGGATGTCCCGCATTTCCTCGCCCAGGCCGCTCATGTAGATATGCCCCTCGGCATAGGTGTAGTCGTCAACCACTAAGTTGAGCAGTTTGGCCAGCGTGGATTTTCCGGAGCCGTTGTGTCCGAGGATCACAATGTACTCCCCCTCCCGGACGGTCAGGTTCACATGGGACAGCACCGGTATGGGATTACCGTCCTCGCCGGTATAGGCAAAGGACAGGTCACTGACCTGTATGAGCGTATTCTTCTGGCGTTGACTGCTATTGCCGCTACGGCTGTCTTCCATGGACGCACCTCTGTTTCTGTTTGTATCGCTTTTGCCCACTCGGGTCAGTCTGCCTCCCAGCGGGCGCTGGCACCGCAGGGGAGCGGGGATCCGGTGGTCGTGACGGGCAAGCCAAGCTCCCCGGCCTCGGTTCTGCCGCCGTGGGTCTTTTTCACCTTCAGATCTACGATGTAGCTCATGGTCATCGGAGACAGGCCGGTGGTGTAGGAATTGACAAGGAAGAATAACGCCTTGTCCGAGAGCAGACCGGCGGCAAGGCTGATCAGCTCATCCACGCTGTCCTCCAGCTTCCATACTTCCCCGCCCGGCCCCCGGCCGTAGGAGGGCGGATCCATGATGATGCCGTCGTACCGGTTGCCCCGGCGTATCTCCCGCTCCACGAACTTTTTGCAATCATCCACGATGTACCGGATGGGTGCCTCGGAAAGGCCGCACAGTCTGGCGTTCTCCTTGGCCTGTGCGACCATCCCCTTGGCCGCATCCACATGAACCACCGAGGCTCCGGCATCGGCGGCGGCCATGGTGGCTCCGCCGGTGTAGGCGAACAGGTTGAGCACACGCACTTCTCTCCCCGGCTCTCTTGCCTTTGCCCTGCGGATCAGGCCGGAGAACCATTCCCAATTGGCGGCCTGCTCCGGGAAAAGCCCGGTGTGCTTGAAGCCCATGGGGCGGAGCAGGAAGGTCAGTCTTTCCCCATAGCGGATACTCCATTGGGGAGGCATTTCATTTTTGATCCATGCGCCCCCGCCGGAGGAGGAGCGGCGGTAGATGCCGTGGGCCTTCTTCCACAGGGGGGAGGCAGCGCACCCTTTCCAGATGATCTGCGGATCCGGTCGGATGAGGATATACTGCCCCCACCGCTCCAGCCGCTCTCCGTCCGAGGTGTCAATCAGCTCGTACTCCTTCCATCCGTCGGCACACCACATGGCTTCGTCCTTTCCTTTCCTCTCGTTTCGTTTCGCTTCGTCTGTGTCCTATTCATACCCGCCGGGCGGGGTTCACTTATTGTAATATTCCGCCAGCCGGGAACAGCCGCTGTGAGCGTGGCAAATGGCTATGGCCAGCGCATCGGCGGTGTCGTCCGGCTTCGGCGGGGCAGGCAGGTTCAGGATCCTTGTGACCATCTGAATCACCTGGTTCTTATCCGCCAGTCCGTATCCCGCCACCGCCTGTTTGACCTGCATGGGCGTATACTCGGAGAGCGGGATCCCGGCTTTCTCGCCGCACAGGAGCACCACCCCCCGTGCCTCGGCCACCCGGATGCCGGTGGTGATGTTCTTGGTGAAGAACAGCTCCTCAATGGCCATCTGCTCGGGGTGATACTTCTCAATGATGCCATTCAATTCCCAGTAAATGCCCAGGAGGCGGCGGGAGGTCTCCATCCCCGCCGGCGTCTGGATGGAGCCGTAGGCTACCGTGCGGAAGCGGCTGTTGTTGAAATCCAGAACCCCCCACCCCACGATCGCCAGACCGGGGTCTATGCCAAGGATCAGCACGGAACCACCCCCTGCTCTCAAGACTTGCTTTTTCAAGGCAGAAAACCACACATTATCATCTTATTATATCACAAAAAGCCCTGCAAGTCAAATGCTTACAGGGCAAATTGCGACCGGAATCCGGCCAAAAAACTATGCAATTGTTACAGTTCAGCCGGAGGACGAGGAGAACGCCTGGGCCCTTCTTGAAAGAAGGGCCCAGACCCCCAAGAACTTTCAAGCCCTGGAATTTACAGAACTTCACAGTCCCCGCTTGATGTAGCTGGTGTGCAGGATGTGGTGCGCCTTCTCGGAGTTGGGTTGACCGAAGAACTCATCGTACAGCTTCTGCACAGCCAGGTTGTCCTGGGACTTGCGCAGGTTGTTGAGGCTGTCATCGTTGTACAGGACGGCGGCACGAACGGCCCGCAGATCCACCGATGCACGGACATGGGCAGGCTGGATGGGCTGTCCGCCGCCGTTGACACAGCCGCCGGGGCAGGCCATGATCTCAATGAACTGTACATCCAGCTCGCCGGACTTGACCTTATTCAACAGCTCCTTGGCGTTGCCGGTACCGGAAGCCACCGCCACACGGACAGTCAGATCTCCCAGCTTGTAGGCGGCTACCTTGATACCCTCGGTGCCCCGCACCTCCGGGAAATCCACTTTCTCCAGCTTGGTGTGCAGGATCAGCTCTGCGGCATAGCGGAGAGCCGCCTCCATCACGCCGCCGGTGGCACCGAAGATAGCACCTGCGCCGGAGCCGATGTCAAAGGGCGCATCGAAGGCCTCGTCTTCCAGATGTCTGAAGTCTATGCCTGCCTTCTGGATCATGCGACCCACCTCACGGGTGGTGATGGCCACATCCACATCCGGGATGCCGTTCCCGGCCGCAGACTGATCCGGACGACCCACCTCAAACTTCTTGGCTGTGCAGGGAATGGCGGACACGAAGAGGATGTCCTCCGGGTTCCAGCCCATCTTCTGGGCGTAGTAGGTCTTGACCACCGCACCGAACATCTGCTGGGGAGACTTACAGGTGGACAGATTCTCCGTCATCTCCGGGAAGTAGTGCTCACAGAACTTGATCCATCCGGGAGAGCAGGAGGTGATCATGGGCAGTGCGCCACCACCCTGGATACGACCCACCAGCTCGGTGGCTTCCTCCACGATGGTCAGGTCGGCGGTCAGGTTCATATCGTACACGCCTTCAAAGCCCAGGGCACGCAGAGCGGCTACCATCTTGCCCTCGCAGTCGGTGCCCGGCTCATAGCCGAAGCACTCGCCGATCTGGGCACGGACGGAAGGAGCTGTGCAGATGAGCACATGCTTGTCAGGATTAGCCAGAGCCTCAAACACCTTCTCCGTGTCGTCCCGCTCGTAGAGCGCACCCACCGGGCAGTTGACGATGCACTGCCCACAGTTGATGCAGGAGGTGGCGGCCAGGGGGTTTTCAAAAGCGGAGGCGATGTGGGTATCAAAGCCACGGTCGTTGGCTCCGATGACACCTACACCCTGCACCTTGCCGCAAACCGCCACGCAGCGGCGGCAGAGGATGCACTTGTTATTGTCCCGGATGATGGGGGTCTTGTCGTCGATGGTATAGTGATTGGTCGCACCCTGGAAGCGGCTTTCGCTGACACCGTACTGACGGCACAGGGTCTGCAATTCGCAGTTGGTACTGCGGACGCACTCCAGGCATTTCTTATCATGGTTGGACAGGAGCAGTTCCAGATTCATCTTCCGGGAGGCGATGATCTTGGGCGTGTTGGTCTTGATCTCCATTCCGTCCGTCACAGGGTACACGCAGGCCGTCACCATGCGGAAGGGGCGGCCACCCTCAGAGACCTCCACCAGGCAGAGACGGCAGGCACCTATCTCGTTGATGTCCTTCAGGTAGCAGAGGGTGGGAATGTCTATCTTGGCGGCCCGGGCAGCTTCCAGGACCGTGGCGTTTGCGGGGACTACATAGTCCCTCCCGTTGATCTTCACATTTACAGTTTCCATTATGCCACGATTCTCCTCTCTCAAGACTTGGAAATGGCGTCAAACTT
Organism: uncultured Clostridia bacterium; assembly: GCA_945929845.1. Lineage (GTDB taxonomy): Bacteria > Bacillota > Clostridia > Oscillospirales > CAG-272 > CAMEON01. The sequence goes on from CAMEON010000026.1 coordinate 18,893, forward strand.
ACAGCCACTCATGCAGGCTCCGCACTTGACGCACTTCTCAGCCAGTATCTGCATGGAGGCCAGCTTGTGGCCGGGGGCGATGTAATCGGTGCGGACAATGGCCTCGTTGGGGCAGTTTCTGGCGCATTTACCGCAACCGATACACTTCTCGGGGTCAATGCTGTACCGGAGGAGCTTCTTGCAGACGCCGGCGGGACAGGTCTTGTCCACGATGTGGGCGATGTACTCGTCCCGGAAATACTTCATGGTGGCAATGACCGGGTTGGGAGCGGTCTGACCCAGCCCGCAGGCGGAGCCTTCCTTAATGTATCGGCACAGCTCCTCCATCCTGTCCAGATCTTCCATCTCGCCGTTGCCGGAAATGATCTTTTCCAGGATCTCCAGCAGTCTGCGGGTACCGACACGGCAGGGGGTACACTTGCCACAGGACTCATCCACCGTGAACTCCAGGAAGAAGTGAGCGATATCCACCATACAGTTGTCCTCGTCCATGACGATCAGTCCGCCGGAACCCATCATGGAGCCGATGGCCAGCAGGTTGTCGTAGTCAATGGGGGTGTCCAGGAACCGGGCGGGGATACAGCCGCCGGAGGGGCCTCCGGTCTGGGCGGCCTTGAACTTCTTGCCGTTGGGAATGCCGCCGCCGATGTCGTCGATGATCTCCCGCAGGGTGGTACCCATGGGAATCTCCACAAGACCGGTGTTGACGATCTTGCCGCCCAGAGCGAACACCTTGGTTCCCTTGGACTTCTCTGTGCCCATGGCACTGAACCATGCGGCACCGTTGTTGATGATCTGAGCTACATTGGCATAGGTCTCTACATTGTTGATGATGGTAGGCTTGCCGAACAGACCCTTGACAGCCGGGAACGGAGGCCGGGGGTGAGGCTCGCCCCGGTTGCCTTCGATGGAGGTCAGAAGGGCGGTCTCCTCGCCGCATACGAAGGCACCGGCACCCAGGCGCAGGGTGATGTCAAAGTTGAATCCGGTGCCGAAAATGTCCTGACCCAGCAGGCCGTACTCCCTTGCCTGGGCAATGGCTACCTGCAGGCGGTGGACGGCGATGGGGTACTCAGCACGGACATAGATGTAACCCTCGTCAGCGCCGATGGCATAGCCCGCGATGGCCATGGCCTCCAGCACGGCATGGGGATCGCCTTCCAGCACGGAACGGTCCATGAAGGCACCGGGGTCGCCCTCATCAGCGTTGCAGACCACATACTTCTTCCCGGCGGGCTGGTTGGCGGCGAACTGCCACTTCCGCCCGGTGGGGAAGCCTGCGCCGCCACGGCCCCGCAGGCCGGAAGCCAGCACGGTATCAATGACCTGCTGGGGTGTCATCTGGGTCAACACCTTGGCCAGGGCCTGGTACCCGTCGGTACCGATGTACTCGTCGATATTCTCCGGGTCGATGGCACCGCAGTTCCGCAGGGCCACCCGGTGTTGCTTCTTATAGAAGCCGGTATCTGCCAGGGAGGGGATGGTCGTCAGGACGCCGTCCACCTTTTCCTTGTGGAGCAGTCTGTCCACCGAGCGGCCACCCAGCAGATGCTCGGACACGATCTCCGGCACATCCTCCACCTTCACATGGGAGTAGAAGGTTCCCTCGGGGTATATGATCATGATGGGCCCGTTGGCGCACAGACCGAAGCATCCGGTCTGCACCACCTTGACCTGGTCTTGAAGGCCTCTTCTCTCCAGCTCCTCGTCCAGTGCTTTATGTATATTGACGCTTCCCGAGGAGGTACAGCCGGTACCGCCGCAGATCAGCACCTGAGAGCGCACGCTCCCCTGCCCTGCGACAGCGTCATAGGACTTCTCGGTTCCCTTGCGGATGACCATGGCCTGCTTCATGCGATCCCTGATCTCCGAAAGCTCCTGTATAGATTTCATGTGTATTTTCCTTTCTGTAAGTAAGACTGATTGAGTTTTCCTTGCCGGTGCACCGGCGTGCCGCCTCTCCGGTATGATGGAGCCTTGCGGCGGCCGTTCTTGGTTCACGATTATCTGTACTTCTCAAGGATGCCGGCCACCTCTGCCACAGTCAGCCGCCCGTACACTTCACCGTTGATGGTCATCACAGGAGCCAGTCCACAGGCACCGATGCACCGTGTGGCCTCCAGGGAGTACCGTCCGTCCGGGGAGGTGGAACCGACTGCAACATTCAGTTGCTTTGAAACCTCCTCAATGATCTGTCCCGAACCCTTGACATAGCAGGCTGTGCCAAGGCACACCGCCACGGCCACCTCACCGTCCGGATTCAGCTTGAACTGTGCGTAGAAGGATGCGATCCCGTATATTTCTTCCAGGGACACACCGGTACGCTCAGCAATGATCTTCTGCACCTCGATGGGCAGATAGCCGTAGATACTTTGGGCTTCCTGCAGGATCGGCATCATGGCACCCTTGACTCCTTTATACTTGTCAATGGCGGCAATCAGCTTCTCCTCCTGCTCGGGCGTTCCCCGGAACACAACGGTCGTCAGCTTCTTTTTCATGGAAAAACCTCCAAAAACGATTTTCAGAAACGGTGTACCTCTTCCCCAGCCAACAAGAATACATGGTTCTTCAGCCATCGGAAGGAAATATACGCAAATCCGATGTATTATACCATACTTTCGGCAAAAAATCTATAGGATTCCGAAAAAAAGTCAAATTATTTGTTACAGTTTATTTGTTACAGTCAGTTACAGTTCAGGTGGGGGATGCGGTGGGAAACTTCTTGAAAAAAGTTTCCCGCCGTATCCCCATCCCCCACCTGAACTGTAACAATAAATCAGCGGTTCCAAAAACAAATCTTGGTTTTCCTCTTGCAAAGCGAAGAATTTTTTGTTATAATGAGTATACACGAAAGTCGCTCCGGAACAGGAGCTAAGCAAAAAATCAAAAAAGAGAAAGTTGAGAAAAGCCATGACAAAAGACTGTAACAAACGTCCTGAAACAATGGAGAGGATCACCACCCCGGCCCTTGCCGAAGCCTTCATCGCCCAGCAGGTGGAGGCACTGCGCCAACAGATCGGCGACCGGAAAGTGCTGCTGGCTCTGTCCGGCGGTGTGGACTCCTCGGTGGTGGCGGCCCTGCTGATCAAGGCCGTTGGCAAGCAGCTGACCTGCGTACATGTCAACCACGGTCTGCTCCGCAAGGGGGAGCCGGAGCAGGTCATCCGGGTGTTCCGGGACGAGATGAACGCCAACCTGGTGTATGTGGATGCCACGGATCGCTTCCTGGATAAGCTGGCCGGCGTGGCTGATCCGGAGCAGAAGCGGAAGATCATCGGTGCTGAGTTCATCCGGGTGTTCGAGGAGGAGGCCCGCAAGCTGGAGGGCATAGAGTGCCTGGCGCAGGGTACCATCTATCCGGATATCCTGGAAAGCGACGGCGTCAAGGCTCACCACAATGTGGGCGGTCTGCCGGAGGATCTGCAGTTCGAGCTGGTTGAGCCTGTCAAGTTGCTGTTCAAGGACGAGGTGCGTGTGGTCGGCAAGGCACTGGGCCTACCGGACAGCATGGTTCTGCGTCAGCCCTTCCCCGGCCCCGGTCTGGGTGTCCGCTGTACCGGTGCCATCACCAGAGATCGTCTGGAGGCTCTGCGGGAGTCGGATGCCATTCTGCGTGAGGAGTTTGAGAAGAACGGCCTTGCCGGTAAGGTATGGCAATATTTCACCATCGTGCCGGATTTCCGTACCACCGGTGTCCGGGACGGCAAGCGGTGCTGGGACTGGCCTGTGGTCATCCGTGCCGTCAACACCAAGGATGCCATGACGGCCACGGTAGAGGATATTCCCTTCTCCCTGCTCTGCCACATCACCGACCGCATCCTGTCCGAGGTCAAGGGTGTCAACCGGGTGCTGTACGACCTGTCGCCCAAGCCCTGTGCCACCATTGAGTGGGAATAATAGGCACTGTTAAGGAGCCTTTCCGTTCGGGACACCCCACTCCGTAAAGTCCGCATCAGCGGCCGGCTCACCCGGCGTAACCCAACCATCCGGTGTGGCGAAGAAATTCTGTGATACCGCACGATCTGATTCTATGAAAGGAAATTGTGTCAGTGCATCTACCGGTGAGGGATCACCGCATGATAATGACACCGGGTACCATTATGAAAAGAACGCTGTTGATCCTGTTGGTAATCATGCTCTTTCTGTCCGTCCTTTCGGGATGCGCAGGCGAAGGCGCGGATCGGTCCGACTTTGATTTCTCCTATGCGGTTGAAAAAGCGGAATATACCCGTGGCGAGACTGTCCACATTACAGCGACGGTAAAGAATATTTCAGGATGGACATACCGCTATACCGGTTGTTCGGGAGAAGACTTTATCCCATCCATCGAGCTTTACAGCCACAGCCAAACAAACGGCGATGAACAGAAGTATGTCCTGGCGTGTGATCCGGTTGTTTTTCCGACCGATGAGGTGTACAAAAAGGTCAAGAACGGCGAGAGCGGAAGCTATGCGTACTCCTTCCTGATTCCTGAGGATGCAAAGCTCGGCGAATACAGTGTCACCCTCTCATGGGGCGAGGAGAGTCAGACATTTTCCGGTGTTCTGAAGATTGCGGAGCTGACTGCACAGAATGAAACGGATAAGTACGCTTATAGTTCCGTCACTGTCCGTTCTGATAGCCACAGCATACGGCCGATCCAGTGCTTCTTCTACACAACCCAATACGAGAACGGAGAGCCGGTATTGGAAGGCGATGGGGATGGGGTGTACCGCATTTTCAGTGACCCCAAAACGGATATATCTGATTTTCCCGTTCTCGTGACTGACGGTGCGGTAGCTGTGTCGGTTCCGGCAGGTTCATCCTTCTGGGGTATTCATGTATATGATACGGCCTTTCAGGAGCTTCCGTACAGCATCCGGAGCTTTGAGGAGCTGTCCGGCCTTCCCGAAGGGGAGTATCTGATCGTCTTTTCAGAGGAGATAGATGGCCGAGGCGGTGATCCCCAAATTCAGAGCTATTGGATGACTGTCCATGAGGATCTTTTCAGGCTGGTCATCGGTCATTCAGAGTGATCCAAGTAAGGCCTCCGATCATAATTGAAAACTGCGCACATCCGCTCGGGTGTGCGCAGTCTTTTCATTGTACGGGAATCAGTCCAGTGGGTAGACCCAGCCAAAGGGATCCTCGATCCGCCCCCACTGGATACCGGTCATGGTGTCATACAGGTGGTGCGTCACGGGGCCGATCTCGCCACCGTTCACTGTATACTTCTTGCCCTGGTAGCACAGCTCCCCGATAGGAGAGATGACAGCGGCAGTGCCGCAACCCCAAGCCTCCTCCAGGGTGCCGTCCTTCATAGCCTGAGCCAACTCATCCACGCTGATCCGGCGCTCGCTGACAGGGTAGCCCTCCTTGCGGAGCAGCTCCAGGCAGGACTTCCGGGTAATACCCGGCAGGATGGAGCCGGTCAGCATGGGCGTGACCACCTCCCCGGCGATCTTGAACATGACATTCATGGCACCGACTTCCTCGATATACTTCTGCTCCACGCCGTCCAGCCAGAGCACCTGGGAGTATCCCTGCTTCTCGGCCTTCTCTCCGGCTCGGTTGGAGGCGGCATAGTTTCCGCCGCACTTGGCTTCTCCGGTGCCGCCCCGGACAGCACGGACATCCTCCGACTCGATCATGATCTTCACCGGGTTGATGCCCTCCTTGTAGTAACTGCCCACGGGCGAAGTGATGATGGCGAAGGTGGCATGATGCACCGAGTGCACGCCCAGGTTCTCGTCGTTGCCGAACAGGAAGGGGCGGATGTACAAGGATGTGCCGGGTGCCGAGGGAACCCAGTCCTTCTCAAAGGAGACGAAGGTGGTCAGGATCTCCAGCGCATCCTCCTCCGGGATGGTCGGGAGGCAGAGCCGGGCGGCCGAGCGGTTCATCCGGCGGATATTCTCCATGGGACGGAAAAGCTGTACCCGTCCGTCTGCCCGGCGGTAGGCTTTCAATCCCTCAAAAATTTCAGAGCCGTAATGCAGTGCCGTGCAGGCAGGATGGAGGGACAGGGGGCCAAAGGGTACGATGCGGGCATCGTGCCAGCCCTCACCGGCGGTATAGTCCATGAGGAACATATGGTCGGTGAAGATCCTTCCAAAGCCCAGGGTGGCAGGATCCGGCTTTACAGCGGGGTTCGGGTTCCGTGTGACAGAAATTTGCATGGTGATTTCCTTTCTGTTTCTTTATCTTCAGGCTGTACACGGCAGGTTGTACATGACCCGTCCTGTAGATTGCCTTTTATTATCTAAGACAGACCGGCAGGCTATGCCCCCGGCATATGCAGGCAAGTTGGCGGCTACCTCACAGCATATGGGCGCGCAGTTCCTCCGGGGACAGGGGGGAGAGGTCAGCCGGGGCTACATCCAGCACGGTCTTGCAACCGGTCACACCCCGCCGACTCATGCGTCCCACCGCCCGGGCATAGGCGACCAGCACCCCGGCTGTGAACTCCGGGTTGGAGTCCAGCGTCAGGTCAAACTCCAGACGGTGCTTGTTCTCCCCCTGCCATCCGGTCTTCCCGGTGCGGATGACGCACCCGCCGTGAGGGATGCCGGCATGGTTTCTCTGAAGCTCTTCCTCGCTGATGAAATGAACGGTTGTTTCATAATCCGCAAAGTAGTTGGGCATGGTCTTGATATCCCGCTCAATGCGGGCCTTGTCTGCGCCCTCGGCGGCCACCACATAGCACTCTCTGGTGTGCTTCTGCCCTACAGTCAGGTCAGGAGCTTCCCCTCTGCGCACCGCCTCCAGAGCGGAAGGCACCGGCACGGTGTACTGTCTGGCATCCACCACGCCGGGGATCCGGCGGATGGCATCCGAGTGACCCTGGCTGACGCCCCGACCCCAGAAGGTGTAATCCGCACCGTCCGGCAGGACAGCCGACCCCAGCACGCGGATGAGGGAGAACAGACCGGGATCCCAGCCGCAGGAGATCAGTGCCACATGGCCGCTCTCTGCGGCGGCTTTATCCACAGCGGCAAAGTGGGCAGGAATGTCGGCATGGGTATCAAAGCTGTCCACCACATGGAACTTCCCGGCCAGAGCCGGCGTCATATGGGGCAGGTCAGTGGCACTGCCGCCACAGAGGATCAGCACATCCACTGCCTCCGTGAATTCATCCAGTCGGTCGGCGGCGTACACCGGCACGCCACTGACAGGATGGATGGCCGCCGGGTCACGGCGAGTGAATATGCCCACCAGCTCCATATCCTCCTGGCGGCTGACGGCGTACTCCACGCCCCGTCCCAGGTTTCCGTATCCGTATATTGCTACCTTCATAGGCATTTCTCCTCTTCAGAAATACAGCTCGCGCCTCACAGCTTCACCATGTCCGCCATGGTGTACAGCCCCGGACCCTGCCGAAGCAAAAATTCCGCCGCCGCAAGTGCCCCCTCGGCGAACAGTGCCCGGCTGTGAGCCTGATGCTTCAGGGTGATGGTCTGGGTCTGGGTGGCTACGATGACCTCATGCTCCCCCACCACATTGCCGATGCGCAGGGAGTGGACACCGATCTCCTCCGGAGTCCGCTTGGCCTGTCCGCTCCGACCCATGACAGGGTACGCCTCCGGACGCACCTCCCGGATGGCTTCTACCAGCATCCGAGCCGTGCCGCTGGGGGCGTCCAGCTTGCGGTCATGGTGTACCTCCACGATCTCGATCTCCGCCTCCGGGAAGGTCTGGGCTGTCTTCTTGGCCAGCTCTACCAAAAGGGCGATGCCACAGGACATATTGGCAGAGAAGAACACAGGCACCCGTCCGGCGGCTTTCCGGATGGCCGCCTTCTCCTCCTCGGTGTGCCCGGTGGTTGCCAGGACAGCGGGCATCCCCATCTCCACCGCAAAAGTGAGCAGATCCTGGGTACAGCTATGGTGAGAGAAATCAATGATGCAATCCGCCTCCCGGCAGGCCGGCACATCCATGGCCGCCCGGAAGCTGGTCACGCAGGGGACAGCGTCCCCGGCACTGTCGGCTGCTACATCCACGCCGCCTGCCAGTTCAGCCCCCCGGCATCCCGCCCGGATGAGCTCCCTGACCTCTTTTCCCATGTGTCCGCAGTACCCGCTCAACAGTATCTTCATCTTTGTTTATCCTTCTTTGGTCTGATCAGGTTGATTCTTGCTCTCACACATCAAGACCGGCCTGACGCATGAAGGACAACAGCTTCTGCTCATGCTCCGGCTCCATGGGGGTCAAAGGCAGGCGGAGGTAGTTGTCACAGAAGCCCATGGCGGCCATCGCCGCCTTGACAGGAATGGGATTGACCTCGCAGAACAGCGCCTGGATCAGCGGCAGGTACCGCAATTGCAGTTCTCGGGCACCCTTCACATCCCCGGCGAAGAAGCGGCGGCAGATGTCGCCGGTCTCCACAGGAAGGATGTTGGACAGCACGGAGATGACTCCCTGCCCGCCCAGGGACAGGATGGGCAGGATCTGGTCGTCGTTGCCGGAGTATATATCCAGCTTGTCCCCTGCCAGTGCGGCCAGTTCGGTGATCTGAGAAATATTCCCGCACGCCTCCTTGACGCCGACGATGCGGGGATGATCCGCCAGTTGTGCCGCTGTGGCGGGCAACAGGTTGCACCCGGTGCGGCTGGGCACATTGTACAGGATGCAGGGCTTGGTGCTCACATCGGCAATGGCACGGAAGGAGGCCACAAGACCCTGCTGGGTCGCTTTATTATAGTAGGGTGTGACCAACAGCATGGCATCCGCCCCCACACGGCAGGACCAGTCTGTCAACTCCTTGGCGTAGGCGGTATCGTTGGAGCCGGTACCGGCAATGACCGGAACACGCCCCCTTACCTGCTCCACACAGAACCGGATAGCCTCCCTGTGCTCCTCATCCGTCAGGGTGGAGCCCTCTCCGGTGGTGCCTACGGCTACCAGGGCATCCACGCCCTTTGACACCTGCCACTCAATCAGGTCGGCGAAACGGTTATAATCCACACCCTCCTCTGTCAGCGGTGTGACAAGTGCTGTTGCCACGCCCTGAAACACGGGTTGTTCTGATTTCATGATAAAGACCCTTTCTTCAAGCTACATCTTTAGAGTTATTTTAGCATATGAGCGGGCTTTTTGCAAGTGTCATTCGTGATTTTTTCATTTTTTTCGTTTTTGCATAGGGGGAACAGTCTGCCGCTGTACAATTTTGTGTATATTTCAAGTTGCAAAAAAGGGTTGCCACAGCAACCCTTTTCATGTATAGTCCCTTACCAGGTGCGGGAATTCAACTGTCTGAACTGCGCAACGGTGGGCACATGGGAGTTCAGACCGCCGTCCACATTGACGATCTGCCCGGTCACATAGGAGCTCTCATCCGATGCCAGGTACACGCACATCTGTCCGATGTCCTCGGGACAGCCGTAGCGGTTCACCATGATATTGCTGGTGAAGATGTCTCTCAGAGCCTGGGGCACATGTGCCTCATTCTCCGGGGTGACGATCAGACCGGGTCTGACGCAGTTGCAACGGATGTTCTGCTTGCCGTACTGGAGAGCGGTGGACTGGGTCAGCAGATCCACGCCTGCCTTGGCGCAAGCATATGCGGTGGAGCCCAGGTCGCCGCCGCAGGAGGCCATGGAGCCGATGTTGATGATGGAGCCGCCGTTGTTCTTCTGCATGTGGGGCAGAGCGCACTTGGTGGCGTAGAAGGTGCCGCGGATGTCGCTGGCGAAGATGTTGTCCCACATCTCCAGTGTCAGCTCGTCCACCCGGCCATCCTTCAGACCCACATTGGCCGCATTGTTCACCAGGATGTCCAGTTTGCCGTACTTCTCCACCGTGTCGGCGAAGAGCTTGTCAATGCTCTCGGTCATGGTGATGTCCATGAAGTGGTAGGATGCCTCGCCGCCTGCGGCTGTGATGCTGTCCACCACGGCCTGGCCCTTGGATTCCCGACGGCCGCAGATGACGACCTTTGCGCCCTCAGCGGCAAACAGTCTGGCGATGCCGACGCCGATCCCGCTGGTGGAGCCTGTGACAATGGCTACTTTTCCGTTCAATCTGTTCATTTCTTTTTACTCCTGATCAAGATTAAATGTGAGAGTGAATCTCTTGGCCATATTATATCCCTTTTCCTGAAAAATGTCAAGACATAAAAGTCGGGACATACAAAAAATAAATTATTTTCCCTGGTTCTGTTTACTTTTCTCCCCTTTTATGGTACAATTCTCTTGAAGGATACGGCCATTGAATGTACCGTACCTGAAATGTTGCGTATAGCAGAAAGCGGGCGATATTGTATGTTTCCATCGGCAATCACCTTTCCCTCCTCCGACGGGAAAACCACCATCCACGGCACAGTCTGGACACCGGAGGGGCAACCCCGGGGCATCCTTCAGGTCATGCACGGCGTGACCGAGCATATGGGTCGGTACCAAGACTTTGCGGCGTACTTCACCGGCCTGGGGTATGTGGTCTGCGGCATCAGTGCGGCGGGGCACGGGGAATCCCTGTATGACGGCCGCATGCGGGGGCATTTTGACAGTTGGGCACATGTGGTAGCGGACAACCTGACTATGTCTGCGCAGATGAAGGCGCAGTACAGCTCCCCCGCCCTCCCCTTTTACATGATCGGCTTTTCCATGGGTTCCTTTGTCCTGCGCACCATCATCCTGGAGGCAGGAGAGCAGAAGCCGGCAGACGGCTACTTCCTGCTGGGTACAGGCACGCAACCGGTCTTCCTGCTTCGGATGATCCACCGGATGATGCAAAAGGAATGCACCGCCTGCGGCCCGGAGGCCTGCACGGATCGGGTGCAAGCCTTTGCCTTCGCCAACTACAATCAGAAGATCAAAAACCCGGAAAGCCGGGCGGATTGGTTGCTTGCCGACCGGGCGGAGCGGGACAAGTACCTGAGTGACCCGCTGGTACCGGAAAAGATCAGTGCCGGGCTGTTTGGCGAGATGCTGTCCGGTATGATCTTCTGCTGTGACAGGAAAAACCGGGCGGATGTCCGGGAACCGGTGTACCTTCTGTCCGGCCAGGAGGATCCGGTGGGAGACTTCGGAAAAGGGATTACCAAAACGGAAGCTCTTTTGAAAAAGCAGGGCTTCTCCCAGGTATCCTCTGTGCTCTTCCCCCATATGCGGCACGACATCCTCCACGAGAGCGGCCATGAGGATGTATATGAAACTATACGGAAGGCTCTGGAGACAGAACAGAGCGGGACAGGCGGGCACTGACATATTGGCAGGACGGAGGGGAGCGTGTGGACGGAGATGTTGCCATCGCCAGACTGGACAGGAACCAATATGCCGGGAAAAAGTTTTCCGCTAAGGAAACGCTGATTTAATGAGGTGGTACAGATTCGGTACAGATTTTTTCGTC
>CAMEON010000027.1 GCA_945929845.1 uncultured Clostridia bacterium
ATTGTGTACTGTTCGGAGCGTTATTCTGTAATATTTTTGATACCGTTTCACAGGGAATACAGCGTTACTGTCGCCTAAAACAGCAGAAACGCCTTCGCTGAGCTTTGCTCTGGCCCCTCGCCCCGCTCTACGGAGGAAAAGGGAGCGCACGGCGGGGGGTAGGTGAACTGTAACCACAACGGTGGTTACAGTTCAGGTGCTTGACCTTGATGTGTTTGGATCATCCCGTACATATTGTTAAGGAAACGCTGATTGAATGAGGTGGTACAGATTCGGTACAGATTTTTTGCCTGCGATTGCGAAAAACGCAAGATGTACTGGATGTACATCGAGTTTTTCGGCAAGAAGCAGGCGGGAAAAGATGTGCCGAAGATGTGCCGCCGAATCAATCAGCGGTTCCTTAATTTCATAGCCCCATCCCCCCAGCCCCCTTCCCCGCCGGGGAAGGGGGAGAAAAGAATTTATTACGCCGGGGACGGCAGTCCCCGGCACCCCTGCAAATGCGTCCAGCGTTATCCTACATCCGGTCAGCACAGCTCGCTTCCGGAGCAATAGGCGGGGATGCAAGGGGCCGTAGGCCCCTTGCAAAAAAACTCAAGTTCTCCCCCTTCCCCGGCGGGGGAAGGGGGTCGGGGGGATGGGGTAAAAGCTTATACAGCATAAAGGATAATTGGGGTGTTTCACTGTCACGCATCTGAACTGTAACAACTGTGACCCCTGATATTTCAACTTTTTACGGCAAATCGTAAAAAAACTCTTGACGCAGGCGTGAAAATAGAGTAGAATAAGGTCGGACGGGCGAAAGCCCGCAACATTCATCCATTCTATATTCATCCCGAAAGGTAGGTTTCATCTATGGCAAAGAAAAAGGGTACATTCTGGTCTGACTTCAAGACATTCATCACCCGTGGCAATGTGGTGGACATGGCTGTCGGCGTGGTCATCGGCGGTGCCTTCGGCAAGATCGTCACCGGTCTTGTCAACTACATCATCAACCCCTGCGTCAGCCTTCTGACCAACGGCTCCGACCTGGACTCCATCAAGACGGTGCTGGTCAAGGGTGTGGAAGCCTCCGAGGCGGTGCTGGACGAGTCCGGTGCTGTGATCACCCCGGCGGTGGAAGCGGTTCCCGAGGTGGCCATTCTGTGGGGCACCTGGCTCCAGACCATCATTGACTTCCTCCTGGTCGCTTTCTGCATTTTTGCCGTGCTTCGTGTCATTATGAAGGCCAAGAACAAGCTGGAGGCCAAGAAGCTGGCCGAGGCCGCCGCCGCTGCCGAGAAGGAAGCCGCAGAGAAAGCCGCCGCCGACAAGGCCGCTGCTGAGGCTGCTGCGGAGAGAGCCGCCAAGCAGGCCGCCGTGGAGGAGAGCCTCCTGCGGCAGGAAAAACTGTTGGCCCAGCTCGTGGAGTGCATGAAGGACAAGTAAGCCGCCACCGTGCAGACATACTGAACAGAAACCCACAGGCATACACACCGCCCCGGCGGCACACCGCTCATGCGGTGGGAAAGAGAGGGTATGGACCGTGAGTCAGACGAACGCAGCGATCGTAGCGATCGCCGGAACCAAAGAGAAACGCGTGCGGGTGCTCCCACTGGTCTTTCAGGCCCTGTTGCTCCTTGCCGCCGGGGTCTTCCTGTTCCAGGCGGTGTCCCTGGCGGTGGGTGTGGTTTTGTTCCGCCAGGATCCCGCCTATCATCCGGATCAGGGATGTGACGGAACCGGACTCTCCACCTTCCTGTCTCTTTGCCTCGCCGGTCTGGCCGGCGGGAACAGCCTGGAAGGAGGCCTGCTGGGGCTGGCCAACCGTAAAGCCACCACCCAAGGGGGACGGCTGGCGGCCATTCTGCTGAGTGCCGCTTGCCTTTTGGTATTCCTCGGCGGCTTTGCGCCGGGGGTCATCCTTCACTTTTGGGGGTAATATGGCGGGCGGATATGGAGTCCGCCTCTTTGCCGCTGATCGCTGATTCTTCATCCGGGGGAAACGCCCTGACAGAGGGTTCCTCCGGATTCTTTATGTTTTTTCCCGACGAACAGACCTGCGACATGGCTTACTGGTTCATCTTCCTGCCTGTGGATAAGCAGGCGGCGGATCTGGATGTCGTGATCCGGACGGTTGACCTGTACGAGTCGGACATGGGTCCCCTGATGAGATAACACGCACATAGAAAGACCCCGCCAGGGACCCTTCCGGAGGCGCAACAGCGTTCCCGGTCGGGGTTCTGGGCGGGGTTTTGGGCACAGTTGGCCTTTCACACTGCATGTGGATCAGTACGCCTTCTCCATGAACGAAAGGATCTCATCCCGGCGGGGAGCGGAGGCGGCGGCACCCAGACGGGTGACAGAGAGGGCGGCGGCGGCATTGGCGAAGCGCAGGGCGTACTCCGGACTGTGACCCTCGGCAATGGCCACCGCCAGGGCTCCGTTGAAGGTGTCCCCGGCACCGGTGGTCTCCACGGCCTTCACAGGAATACCCGGCACATGGCAGGAGGCAGTCCCGTCTGTCCAGAAGGCTCCGGCAACCCCCAAGGTAATGACCACATTCTTCACCCCCCGATCCAGCAGGATGGCGGCGGCCCGGCGGGCATCCTCCACGGTCTTCACCTCCACACCGGTGAAGAAGGAGGCTTCGGTTTCGTTGGGAGTCAGCCAGTCCACCCCGTCAAACAGCCCCTCCGGCACCTGGCCGAAGGGAGCCGGATTGAGGATGAAGGGCTTGCCGTACCTATGAGCCAGTGCCTTGGCCTCGGCCACCGTGTCCATGGGGATCTCCAACTGGGCAATGACCGCATCGGCATCTGCGAAGTCTGCCTCGGCGGCAGCCACATCCGCCGGGGTCAGGTGCAGGTTGGCCCCGGGGATCACCATGATGCGGTTCTGCCCGTCCTGCTGGTCTATCTCGATCAGGGCACAACCGGTGGTCTCCCCGGCAGGGGCGGTGATGTAGGCGGTGCAGAAGCCCTCGCCCTCAAAGTGGCGGCGCATGGTCTCGCCGAATACATCCTGACCGATCCGGGTGATAAAGTATACCTCCCCGCCCGCCCGGGCGGCGGCTGTCATCTGGTTGGAGCCTTTCCCGCCGGGGCCGATGTGCATATCCGTCCCCATAACAGTCTCCCCTGCCACCGGCAGGTGAGGGGCAAAGCCGGTCAGATCCACATTGCTGCTGCCCGGCCCGATGATCTTCACTTTTTTCCCTGTGCTTGCGTCCATTCTCTTTCCTCCTTGGTCGTATGAGATACAGGGAGATGCCCTCCGTGACGAAGGACATCCCCCTGTGTGAGCAGGACACGGTCTGCCGTCTGCTTTGTTTGTCAGACCGGATGTTGATTACTTCTTGCTGTTTTCCAGCTTCTTGATCATGGAATTGATCCGGGTGGAGAAGGTCTTGGACACAGACTTGTACGAGGAGCTGAAAGTGTCCTTGTTATCGTTGACACAGGTCTTGACCAGATCGTAGTAACCGGTGAAGATGGTCTTGTAGTAGAAGGCCATATCATACACACGGTTCTGGAAGATGATATCCAGCATCTCACTGGACTCGGCATCCGTCACATTCCGGGTGGTCAGCATGATGTCATAGTAGGCGGGCTTCACCTTCTGAGAGGACAGGATGGCGTAGGCCTGTACAATGTTCCCTACCGTCTCAGCCTGATCCTCACTTACAGCGGAGGTGATGGACAGGCAGGAGCCGCTGTCGTGGGTCCAGGTGCGGTAGTACTGCTGAGCCTCGTCGTACTTCGGCACGGGAAGCACACCGTAGTAGTCACCCATTTCGGAGTTCAGCTTGGGCAGGTAGGAGGCCACCTCACCGTAGAACAGGCCGCGATCCTCCTTGAAAGCGGTCAGACCCTGACCCTCTTTTCCGGGAGGAGACATAAAGGTGGCGTTGTTGTTGTGGTAGATCTGTCTGGCCAGGTTGACCACCTCCAGAGCCTTATCCATGTTGTCCTCCAGGAACAGGGTGGGAACATCCGTATCCCGGCTGTTGTTGATGTAACGCAGGTCGCAACCGAGGAAGAAGGTATTGCCGTACTCCCAGGTGGTCAGGAAGCCATAAGTATCATTCTCATCCCACTTGCCATCGCCGTTGTCACTGGAGATACCCTGGATCACCTGGTTGAAGTAAGAGAGCGTCCACTTGCTGTCCTTCACGGTCTGGTAAGGATCGGCCACATTGTAATCCTTCTGCATCTTCTTATTGAAGATCAGCACATAGGTCACATTGTCATCAGCAAAGTTGGTGTCGCCGGTCATGAAGAAGATGTTGTCGGCCAGTGCAAAGTCGGCGGTTCCGCTGTCCCACCAGGGGTTATCCAGATCTACTCCCAGATCCAGATAGTTGTACAGGTACCCGTTCACAGCGGCGTTGGCGGTTCTCTCCAGATAGTGGTTGACGAAGTAGAAATCACCGGAGGCTGTCTGAGACTCCTGCTGGATAGAGGTATCCACGGCAGCACTTTCCTTCTCGATGATGCTCAACTTCAGCTTGCAACGCTCCTCAAAGAGCACATTGCGCTCGTATACGGCATCACTGATGACCTGGCTGGAGCTTCCCTCTTCCTGGGAGCCGTACTCGCCGTAGACCTCATCCTTGAAGCCGGAGAAGGTCAGAATACCGAATTCTCCACCACCCCAATTGATGTCGCCCAACTCATCCAGGGCTACCTTCAGCTCGTCCGTGGTGTCCGCCTCAGAATTGGCGGTGGTCTCCTTGCCGCCCTCGTTCTCCTCGGTGTCGCCGCATCCGGCAAAACAAGCAAGGATACATGTCAGAGTCAGAACCAGGGTGAGCAGCTTTGTCAGTTTGCTTTTCATTTTATTCTATTTCCTCCTTGAAAAATGAATGACGGATCTGTATGGTGAGTGACAAACACGCCCGACCGGACGCTCGGCCGTACGCAACCCGACAGACACACATCCAGCAGGTATTATACACCCAATTTTCTTTACTGTCAAGAGCTTTCGCCGCCGCAAAAAAGCGCACAGGCCGGTTTTGGCGTTTCACACAAAACCGACCGGTGCATTTTGTTCAAGGTGTCCCTTTCCATGCTCCTCGCTGATGGGCGCAGGATGGGGACAGAGACAGAGATCATTTGCTCCGGGGTCGCACCAGGGTCAGATACTGGATGCGGTGGAGTCCCAGCCGACGGATCATGTCCTCCCCGGCGGCCTCCAGCTCCGGTTGCTTCATCCAGTCGGCCTGGTGCGCATCCCAGCCCAGGATCACCTGATTCCCCACCACGGCGGCCTCCTCCCAGAAGGTTTCCCGGGGGTAGTGGCGGTGGGTGCCTAGTCCCAGCAGGTTGATCTCCAGCGGCACCCCGCAGGATCTGGCCTCCCGGCACAGGTTCCGCATCTTCTCCCGGTACACCCGCTCGTTCCCGGTGAAGCGGAAGATATCGGGGTGGACGAAGCAGGAGAAGGCTCCGGTGTTCAGTGCCTCGCTGGTCTGCCGGACATACCTTTCCAGCATATCCGGGTCATCCGTGGGGGTGCAGACATAGGGGCCGTCCACCTCGTTGCCAAGGAAGTGCTGTCCCAGGTTGAGGTACTCGTATCCCAGCGGCTCCAGCAGCGACAGGAGCCGGCTGAAGTACCGGGGATAATACTCGGCCTCAAAGCCGATGTGGATGTCTATCTCTCCCCGGTACTCCTGCTTGAGGGCGGACAGGGTGTCCACATAGTCCTGCGCCTGATCGCACCGCATACGGAAGCCCGAGCAGTGCCCGTCGTCAAAGGGGTAGGGGGTGTGGTCGGAAAAGCCCAGCACCCGGGTGCCGGTGGAGAGAGCCGCCTCGATGTAAGCCCTCTCGTCCGGCTCGGCGTGGTTGCACCGCCAGGTGTGGGTATGGTAGTTGGTTTTCATGCTTTGCTTCAGTCCTTCTTTTTTGGTTTCTGTCGGAACAGCTTCTGTTCTGTTCCGTGCTGTTGCTGTATGGCCATATCCAGGTGGATCTTCCCACCGGTGGATGATACCCTCTGTGGGATAACCGGAAGACCTCATCCATCAGTTTTTCCCGCTTCCCAGGTGCGTATGCGGGGAGAAAGCCGGCATCCCATACCTGTCCCGGTTGACCGGCTCCATCGTACTCGTCCCATTCAGCCCAGCCTATTGACATATGCTACTATCATACCACAAAATCCGACGAAAAGCAAGATGTTATTTGTTACAGCCGGGCGGGTAAGTAAAAAATGTGCTACAGCTCAGGTAGGGTACAAGATGCGGTGGGGAACTTCTTGAAAGAAGTTCCCCACACCCCTCAAGAACTTTCAAAATAGGTATTGTGTATGCTTCGGAGCGTCAAACTGTCATATATTTGCTGTCGTTTCCCTGGAGGAGCCAGCGTTACTGTTACCCAAAACAACAGAAACGCCTTCGCGGGGGCCCCTCGCCCCGCTCTACGGTGGAAAAGGGAGCGTCCTGCAGGGGGGCAGGTGAACTGTAACAAAAATGTGCTACTGCTCAGGTGCTTGACCTTTTTCGTGTTCTGTGGTATAATGGGCATTGTCCACGGTGACGATCTTTTTACGGTGTTGCGGTACACCGTCCATAAATTTTATACGGATTTTACTTGCTGTTGGTGGCAGGTCATTCTGTAAAATGATATACTCAATCCGAATGATAGTGGGAGAAAGCAGGTATATATCATGCGTATCAGGACTGTTGTGATTGACTACGAACCCAAGACCGGAAAAGCGGCACAGTTGCTTGAAGGTGGCGGCAATGAGACGGAGGGCAGGGGCTATGAATGTGTGACTTCCCCGATGGTGGGAACCACAAAGGCCTTGCCTGTTTTCCGGAGGAACACCCGGGAAGCGTGCGCTTCATCCGAAGACGCCTGAAGGAAGGAGGACGGGAACCATGAATCATCAGAACATCATAAACTTTCATGAAAAGACAGGCTTTATCTGTGATATGGACGGCGTGATCTATCACGGGAATCAGGTTCTGCCCGGTGTTGCGGAGTTCATCCAGTGGCTCCATGACGAAAAGAAGGAATACCTGTTCCTGACCAATAACAGCGGATATACACCGAAGGAGCTGAACCAGAAGCTGGCCCGCATGGGGTTGGATGTTCCGGAGGAGCATTTTTACACCAGTGCACTGGCGACTGCCGCATTCTTAAAGGAGCAGGCACCCGGTTGCTCGGTATTTGCCATTGGCGAGGCGGGGCTGCTGAACGCACTCTACGATGCGGGGATCACCATGAATGATGTAAACCCGGATTATGTTGTGGTTGGAGAAGGCAGATCCTACTCTCTGGACACCCTGACCCAAGCCACCAATCTGGTTCTGGCAGGGGCGAGACTCATCGGCGCAAACTCTGATGTGTCCGGCCCGATTGAGAACGGGATCGCCCCTGCCTGCCGGGCGCTGATCGCACCCATTGAGATGGCAACCGGCACCCAGGCTTACTTTTGCGGGAAGCCCAATCCGCTGATGATGCGCACCGGCCTGCGGTTGCTGAACTGCCATTCAGGCGACGCTGTGATGGTGGGTGACCGGATGGATACCGATGTGATCTCCGGTATGGAGAGCGGTATGTCCACGGTGCTGGTGCTTTCCGGTGTATCCACCATGGATACGCTGAAAACCTATGCCTACCGCCCCGGCATGGTGCTGAACGGCGTGGGCGATATCGTCACCATGGCACGCTCCATGACATGAGCCATCCTCCTGCAAGGGCGCAAGGGTATACCTGTCGGCCGGGGCGCGACTGAAGGCCACATAGTAGTGGATGGGGCCGTAGACCGGAGACAGTGAGTCCGGAATAGCCGTGCGCACGGAACCGGACAGGGAAAGTCCCAGCACCATCCACAACGACAGGGCGGCGACAGACCGTCTCCGCCGACAGATCAACCGGCAAGCAGGCAACAGGATGCGGTGCAGGACATACCGCCCTGCACGGCGGAAGGACACCGGGCACCTCACAGGAAAACCACCTCATTCCGGACGGAACTGCACCATAAACATATGACCGCCCCTCCGGAATGAGAACCGGAGAGGCGGCCACTTGCGGATCAGAGGTGTTGTTCCAGCATCCAGGCGATCAGTGTCGGGTCAGTGTAGGCTTTTTCCCAACAGTTGTGGCCAACGCCGGGGTAGACGGTCAGGTCGGCATGGCCACCCTGGGCGTTGATGCGGTTGACCATGCGGATGCTCTCGTAGCAGTCAATGGCACCGTCCACACTGCCGTGGAAGGCCCGGATGGGGGTATGCAGGCAGGTGCAGGACAGCCAGCCCACCCCGGCTCCGCACACCGGGATCAGGGCGGCAAAGCGGGAGGCTGACACCGAAGCCCACAGCCAGGTGCCGGTGCCGCCCATGGACAGGCCGGTCAGGTACACACGGGCTCTGTCCACCGGCAGGGTGTCCAGCAGGTGATCCAGAAAGCGGTTCATGGACTCCAGAATGCCGCCCCAGTGGGTGTCCCGGGGGCACTGGGGACAGATGAGGATGAAGGGATAGTCGGTTCCCTCCCGCACATAGCGGGGCCAGCCGTGGACAGCCACCCGATCCAACTCGCTGTCGGAGCCGTCGCCCCGCTCGCCCGAGCCGTGAAGGAAGATCACCAGCGGGAGTGCCCGGGTCGCCGGATCCGTGCAGGCATCGGCAGGCAGGTACTGAAGGTAGCCAAGGGAAAGCCCGGTGCCGGGGACGGTATAGTGCTGTTTGGTATACATGGGGTGCCCTCTCTTTCTATATTCATTCTTCAGGAACGGTCTGCCGGTCTCAGAGGCCTGCGGTACCGCCCCTGCCCCGCTCTTACGCCGGTTCATGTGCCCGGCGGCGACGCAGAGCCAGGATCACCACGGCGGCGACCACGGCCAGCACGATCACGCCGGTCACGATCAGGATGGCGGTGGCGGCTGTGCTGGAGGAGGTCACGCCGGTCACTTGCACGGATCGAAGACCCAGCTCACAGGCGGTGCCCTCCCCGGCATCCAACCAGACGGACAGCTCCACCTGGTCGTCGGCGTCCAGCAGGCTGGTAAAGGAGGAGATGTCACAGCAGACGGTCTGCCAGGAAGTGGGGTCGGTGTCGGAGACGGTGGCCTGATACAGCACCGTGCCCTGCCCCTTGGCAACCAGCCCCTGGGAGCGGCGCACCAGACGCACGGTCACGGAGACAGGCGCATCCCCGGTCAGCGAGCGGGGGCAAAGCTCCAGGAGCAGTTCCTTCCCGCCGATGAGGGAAGAGCCGTCCAGCACGGTGGCGATACCCATGGGACTGCCCACGACGGTGCGGTCAAACCGGGCGTGTAGGAAGGGGTCATGGGTATCGGCTCCGGCGGTCAGCTCCAGGTAAGTCAGATGTCCCACATTCTCAAAGCCGCAGGTGTCCCCTCCGGCAAAGAACAGGAGGGTCACGGCACTCTTCCGGCTGGAGGACAGCAGGGAGGCCGAGCCGTTTTGCAGTCTGACCGGGGAGGGCGTGCCCAGGAGGGCCTCCTCTAACTTCTCGTATGCCGCACCCACCTGCTGACGGATCACAGGGATCATCACATCCGCCCC
Source organism: uncultured Clostridia bacterium (assembly GCA_945929845.1). GTDB lineage: Bacteria > Bacillota > Clostridia > Oscillospirales > CAG-272 > CAMEON01. Next base: position 9,521 of record CAMEON010000027.1, read on the forward strand.
GGTGGTGTCGACGCTGGCGAATACACTGTATATCTCCCGCCGGATCAGGGACACCACGCCCGCCTGCCCGGTGGGGAGGGCGGCGCACAGCCCGGCTCCGCTTGTGTCCTCAGGCAGGGTGAAGGCATCGTAGATCAGGGCCTCCACCCGCCCGTTGGCCAGGGCAGTGGTGTAGGTAAAGGCGTAGGAGGTGGCCTGGGACACCTCATCCACCTGTCCGGATCCGTCCGCCGAGGGGATGCGGCACCGACTGATCACCAGGGCACGGGGACTGCCGTCGGCGGTCAGGTACTTTTCCCCGGAGAGCAGGTCGGTCAGAGTGGACAGACTGTGGACGGTCAGGTGATCGCTGTCGGTATCCCCCTCCGGCTCCCAGACCGTGGGGCTGTCGGCGTACAGCTCACAGGCCACCTGCCAGTCATAGTCACCCCGCAGGGCGGCCTCGCCCCGGTATGCGGACAGGTAGTTGAGCAGACCCCAACCGTCCCCGGCGGCCCGGCCGCTCAGGTCGCTGTTCAGCGACAGGAAGACCCGTCCGTCGGCGCAGTGGGACACCAGGGCGGTGTGAGCCAGCCGCACCAGCTTTTCGTAGTTGGTCACATGGTCACTGATGGCCATGGAGCCGGAGGCCGCATACATACCGGAGCCATTGACCGCCTGCCCGATGAGGAAGGCGGAGCAGAGTCCCCGGCCCGGCCCCTCGGTGTCCCCGGCGTAGCGACTGGCCATGAAGTCAAAGAATCCCTCCATGATCCGTGCGGCGGTGGGGTCGTCCATGCAGACGGCATACCCGTCTGCCCCGGCTACAGCCCCGGGGTAGTACAGAGCCGTCGGGGCACGGCCGGTGCTGTTCCAGCCTAAGGAGAAGCGGAGGTAGACCCGCACCCCGGCGGCGGTGTAGGCACCGACAGTCCTGTCCAGTGCATCCAGCGCATCCCTTTGCAGGTAGCAGGTCACGCCGTCCCACAGGTAGGACACGGCATCAGCCGCCCACTCCGACAGGATCAGCTTTTCCATGGGCACATCCACCAGCGTGTAGGCGGCCCCCAGCCGGATGGCATCCGAGGGGGATTCCGAGATCAGCCCCTTGATGGACACCTGAGCGGTGTCCGGAACGGCGGCGTCGGCCAGCACCTCCGGGTTGGAGATGGCGGCAGGGGTGGTCAGGGCGGTGTAGCTGTCGGTGGCCTTGTCGTAGGAGGCCAGGACGAAGGAGGAGAACAGGCGGGTGCGCACCCCGTCGTACAGGTCAAACCGGAACTGCACCGTCCGGCGGGCCTTGGCCGAGGCCAGGGGTTGGAGCCGGTTCAGGTCAGCCCGGGTGCCGGACTCTGCCGTCAGCTCGAACAGGTACACCTGCCCCCCGTACTCGCCGAGGAAATCATCGGTCAGGGAGGCATACACGGTGATGGTGGACTCGGTCTTATCCACCCCTTTCTTGGCGGTGAGCGTCACCGAGGTGATGCAGTTCTGCAGGGCGGTGGCACTGTCCTGACAGCCGGACAGGGTCAATAGGACAGTCGGCAGGCAAAGGCACAGGCACAGGAAACATACAATACCTGCAAGAAAGCGGGAGGGCGGGCGTTTCATGGCGGTAGATCCTCCTGTTGGATAGATTTCATATGAAGAGGTCAGTCAGCTCTCTTCCCGGATGATCCTGGGCACCCGGGCGGTGACAAGGCAGAGCAGCTCGTAGGTGATGGTGTCCGCCCGGGCGGCCAGTGCCTCCAGTTGGTCGGGGGTGTCGCCGAACAGGGTCACACGATCCCCCAGGGACACCGGCAGGCCGGTCACATCCACCATGCACTGATCCATGCAGATGCGTCCCACAATGGGGGCGGACACATCCCCGGCGGCGGTGTGTACGGTCACAGAGGCTCCCCGCAGGGCACGGACAAGGCCATCGGCGTACCCCGCCGGCAGTGTGGCCAGGGTGCGGGGGGTGCCGGCCTGATACAGTCCGCCGTACCCCACCCGTTCCCCGGGCAGGAGCGGGTGCAGGTGTACCACCGAGGTCTCCAGGCGAAGCACCGGACGCAGGGTTCCTCCCTCCGGGAGAGGTACGCCGTAGCCGTACAGGTTGATGCCCAGCCGCACCCCGTCCAGGCACCCGGCATCCAGCCGCCCGGGGAAGCGGACGGCGGCGGCGCTGTTGCAGATATGGCAGAAGGGCGGGCGGCATCCGACGGCTTCCAGTCCGGCCAGGACGGCCATGTAGCGGTCATACTGGGTTATGGTACGGCTCCCCGGGGTCATCTCCGTGTCATAGTCCTCGTCCGCCGTGGCAAAGTGGGTGAACAGTCCCTCCACCGCAAGGCCGGGCAGGGCGGAGATCTCCTTCAGTTCGTCCACGGTGCGGGCGATCTCCCGGTTGTCGTGGGCGGGCAGGCCGATGCGGTTCATGCCGGTATCCAGTGCCGGATGGACGGTGACGGTCACGCCGTCACGGGTGGCCTGATCCGACATGGCCCGGGCGTGGTCAGCGGAAACCAGGGCGGCGGACAGGCGGTAGCGGGCCAGCAGGGCGGCGCAGGCGGGGGATGTGTAGCCCAGGATCAGGATCATGCTGTCAGCGGGCTTTACCCCCCAGGCATCCGGCTGAGGCGGCAGGCTGTCGCCGGTCAGGTAGTCCCGCAGGGCGATGGCCTCCTCCAGGCAGGCCACGGCAAAGGCCCGGCAGCCCGCCGACAAAAGGGCACGGACGCAGGGAAGCATCCCGTGGCCATAGGCATCCGCCTTGACCACGGCCACCGGGCGTGTGCGGGGAGAGACGGCGGCCACCCGTCTCGTCAGCAGGGTGTAGTTATGAATCAGGGCAGACAGATCCACCTCCGCCCAGACCCGCCGGGCGGGCAGGTTGGGCAGGTGTTCATACAGGCGGACAGTCTCCGGGCAGTCTTTGGGCATGGTAAGCCTCCTTGGCGCAAGAGAGTCTCAGGCGGCATCGCCACCGGCCTTGCATACTTCTTCCTCAATTATACCACATCCACCGCCTCTTTGCAACGGATTCCGACGAAAAAGATGGAAAGTTCACGGGGAGTACGGGTTACAGTTCAGGTAGGGTACGGGAGAACGCCGGGGGTAGGTGAACTGTAACAGGGAGTACGGGGAGTACGCCGGGCATACGCCCCGCCGCCCCGGCATACAATAGGAGCAACACATCCTGTGCGCCTTGTGCGCCGGGATCAGGCAGGGGGACACAGGGATGAAGGGGATCAGGCGGGTATGCGTGGTGCTGGTGGTTCTGATATTGGTACTCTTCCCGGCGGGGTGTGCCGGGTCGGACTTGCCGGGCGGTATGACCCGGGAGGAGGCCGGGCTGGGGTATGCCGACGGGGTATTCACCGCCCGGGTCGAAGGCCGGCTCTGCCGCACGGAGGACAGCCGGGACGGCGGGCAGAGCGAGACCGGGGCGGGATCCGGCGGTACGGCATCAAGCCAGTCCCTGACAGGTCAGTCCCTGACAGGTCAGTCCCTGACAGGTCAGTCTCTGACGGGTCAGTCCCTGACCGGTCAGCCCTGGTCGGTGGCGGCTTTGGTGACGGTGGGCGCACCGGGGGAGGATGGCAGCCGTGTGGTGTCCGTGCAGTATGAGGAGCCGGCCTCCCTGGCCGGTCTGACCGTAACCGGCAGGCTGGCGGCTCCCTCGGTGGAGGAGGACACCGGGACGGTCGCCCAAGGCCGGGCAGTAGGGTACACGAGGGTCACGGTGACCCTGGGGGATCTGTCCACGGAGTCTGCGGACGGGCTGTATGACCGCCTCCTGGCGGTGGCGGATGCACTGCTGGCCGCCGGGGACATCCGGGCGGTGGGGCAGGCTCCCTCCGGCGGGCGCACCGTGACCGTGTCCGAACCGATCCTGCCCTCCCGGGAGATGGTGTACACCTTTGCGGGAGGCAGTGCCACGCCGACCCATGTGCGGATGCGTGACAGCTGGGGCTGGCTGGAGCTGGATGTGGAGATCCGGTGCGGCGGTTCATGACGGGGATGAAGCCGCCTCCGCCCAACCCGGGCAGGCACATGGGCAAAGGCGCACACAGGCAAAAAGAACCCCCTGCGGAGGTGAGAGCCGCAAGGGGTTCTTTTGCATGATCCAGCCGTCCGGACGGTGGATCGGTCAGGCCTGCATTGCGTTGAGGGCCTTGGTGAATTCGCTCTTCTTGTGGGCAGCGCAGTTCTTGTGGATGATGCCCTTGGAAGCGGCTACATCGATCTTCTTGCAGGCGGCCTTGTACAGCTCCTGAGCGGCGGCCAGATCGTTGGCGGCCACGGCGGCCTGGTACTTCTTGATGTCCGTCTTCATCTGAGAACGGAACACCTTATTCTGCAGGGTCTTGGTCTCTGTAACCTTCACACGCTTCTTGGCAGATTTGATATTCGGCATGTTCTTCTCCTCCTCATAGAATGATTCCTATGCTCCTGTCCCGCCTCCATATGAGAGGGTATGCGGCAAGACTCACATATACCCACATATCATACCACATTTCCGTCCGGATTGCAAGGGTTTTTCAAAATTTTCTTCGAAGAAATTTTGCGAGGCCGCTACAGTTCAGTTACAGTTCAGGTGGGGTACGGGAGAACGCCTGGGGGCTTCTTGTAAGAAGCCCCCAGACCCCCAAGAACTTTCAAAATGTGTATATATTCATGTTCGGTGCGGCGTTGCATGGTATTTTTGTTATAATTATCCTAGGGGAGCCAGCGTTACTGTTACCCGAAATAGCAAAAACGCCATCGCGGGGGCCCCTCGCCCCGCTCTATGGTGGAAAAGGGAGCGCACGGCGGGGGGTAGGTGAACTGTAACACAGTTCAGGCACTTAACCGTGATGTATCTGATATATTCCATAGCCACCCTACCTGAACTGTAACCATCCCATACCGAAATCTGCGACTTTTTTCTTATTCCTACTTGATTATTTCGACTGTTTGTGTTATACTTGACCTGATTGGTTGATGAAAGGAATGAACATAAAGGTGAGAGAATCCATGAAACTACCCTCCGGCGCATCCATTCCCCGGATGACCCCGGAGGAGGCCGACCGTCGGCGTTATCTATCCCATGCCCTTCTCAACAGGATGCACCTGACTCCGGCCGGAGACCCGGTGGCGTACAGCCTGGACGGGGATGGGCAGACGCAGTACTACTATGACCCCAACCGTGTGGTGGAGGCGGCACCCGAGCTGTGGTACCGTCCGGCCATGGAGACACGGGAGACCCGCACGCTGGAGAACGGCACCGTGGTGGAGAAGATGAACACCCGGCAGGCCGCCGCCCGGGGGTACTACACCCGGGAGAGGCTGAATCAGATGCGTTACGATGTGACGGCAGAGCCGGTGGCCTACAATGTGCGGGGGGACGGCTCCACCATCCTGTTCTACGACAAGCGGGCGGCTTTGCGCCGTCCTTTACCCTGCGCCTGTTGCGGCAAGGAGCCGAGGTACAAGCGGAAGCTGTGCCGGGCCTGCTTTGAGCGGGATCTGGCTGTTCGCCGGGCCCAGGGCGATGCCTACCGGGCAGAGCCCCGCTTCATGGATCGGAGCCGGGTGCTGTTCTTTGACCTGGAGCTGACCGGGGTGTACGACCACGACGAGATCATTTCCGTGTCCATCATGGATGCCAACGGGGAGGTGCGGATGGATACGCTGGTCAAGCCCCTGCACAAGAAAAAGTGGAACCGCACGGAAAAGATCCACGGCATCACGCCCGCCATGGTGCAGGACGCCCCGACTCTGGACGAGCTGATCCCCACCCTCAAGGAGATGTTTGAGAACGCAGACAACCTGATCGCCTTCGGTGCCTCCACGGACTACAGCCACATCAAGTACATCTACGAGACCGAGTCGGAGCAGGAGGCCCTGCACAAGAAGATCCGCTGTGCCGCCATTGAATTTGTCCGCTACCAGAACGAGCACTTCCCGGACAACACCCACGCCGCCCTGGTGGATGCCATGGCCGCCCTGGGTATCACCTGGGACGGGATCCCCCACTCCTCCATCGCCGACACCATCGCCTGCATGAAGGTGTGGGAGGCTCTGTTCCCCAACTACTACACCACCCCCGCACCGGAGGCGGTGGCTCACGGTATGACAGGGATCCCCTACCAGCTGGAGGGGGACAGCAAGCTGGAAAGAGCCGCACACCTGGCGGAGAAAATGAACGCCGCCTCGGCCGCTGTCTCTGCGGAAACCGCCGCCGAGCTGTTGCCGGATCAGGAGGACGACGGTTACGGGGACAGTTATGGGGACAGTTATGGTGACAGTGAGGGCGAGGAGCCGACCGGAGACAACCGGGACATGGAGGAGGTGCCTGCTTGTGTTTGACCTGTTCGGATTGGAGAGGAACCATAAGATCGGCGAGGACGAGGAGGTGGATCTGCTGACCACGGTGTACGATGTGGTCATGCTGGGCATCATCCGGGGCCTTCTGGAGGACGAGAAGATCCCCTACCTGGTGCATGAGCGGGGCACAGGGAGTGCCATGCGCATCATGACCGGCTTCTCCATGTTCGGAACCGACATCTTTGTTCCCAAGGCGGCTATGGAGCGTGCCCGGGGGCTGATCGCCGGCCTGGAGGAGAACGGGGAGCCGGTGGAGTTTTTGGACGAGGAAGGCAATCCCATAGACCCTGCCGGGGATGGTGATGCGGAAGACGGCACTGACGGGACAGACCGTGCGGAGGACGCCAGGAAATGAAGGAAGTTCTGCTCTGCAAGTACGGGGAGATCATCCTCAAGGGAGCCAACCGTCGGTACTTTGAGGATCTGCTCCTCCGGCAACTGAAGCGAAAAGCAAGTGTACACGGGCAGTTCAACATCCATAAGGCCCAGAGCACCGTGTATGTGGAGCCGCTGGACCAGGGGGCGGACATGGACGGGATGCTGGCCGATGCCTGCAAGGTGTTCGGTATCATTTCCATCGCCCGGGCCGCTGTCTGCGAGAAGAACATGGAGAGCATCTGCCAGACCATCCGTGCGGTTGCGCCCGCCGCCCTCCGGGGGGTGCGCACCTTCAAGGTAGAGGCCAAGCGGTCGGACAAGCGGTTCCCGCTGGACTCCATGGAGATCGCCGCCGAGGCAGGCGCCGCCGTGCTGGAGTCCGTGCCTGGCATCCGGGTGGATGTGCATCACCCGGAGGTCACTGTCCGGGTGGAGGTGCGGGAGTACGCCGCCTATGTCCATGCAGGCTGTATCAAGGGGGCCGGCGGTATGCCGGTGGGCTCCAACGGCCGGGGGCTTCTGCTCCTGTCCGGGGGCATTGACTCCCCGGTGGCCGGATACATGATGGCCAAGCGGGGCATGACCATGGAGGCCATCCACTTTGAGTCTGCCCCCTACACCAGCCCCATGGCTCTGGAGAAGGTGCTCCGCCTGGCCCGGCTGGTTGCCGAGTACAACAACGACGAGATGATCGTCCATGTGGTGTCCCTGACCCACATTCAGGAGGAGCTGGTGCGCAACTGTGAGGAGGACTACTTCACCCTGCTGTTGCGCCGCTACATGATGTCCATCGCCGACCGGTGCGCCACCATGTGCCACTGTGAGGCGCTGGTGACAGGCGAGAGCCTGGGGCAGGTGGCCTCCCAGACCGCCGAGGCCATTGCCGTGACCGACCCGCTGGCCAGCCGCCCGGTGTTCCGGCCGGCCATTGGCCTTGACAAGGAGGAGATCGTGGAGATCGCCCGGCGGATCGGAACCTTTGACACCTCCATCGAGCCGTATGAGGACTGCTGTACGGTGTTTACCCCCCGGCATCCCCGCACCCGGCCGGAGCTTTCCAAGGTGCTGGCGCAGGAGGAGAAGCTGGACTTTTCCGCCCTGGTGGACGAGGCCGTGGCCGGTATGTACCGGGTGGTGGTTCATCCTGGGCAGGAGATCCTTGTGCCGTGAGGCACGGGGCGGGGGGAACGCCTGGGGGCTTCTTGAAAGAAGCCCCCAGACCCCCAAGAACTCTTAAAAATGTATTGCGTAAAACGGGGTGTTATGTAGCTTTTACGGCTTCTCCGGAGAAATCGGTGTTCCTGTCACCGAAAACAGCAGAAACGCCTTCGTTGAGCTTTGCTCTGGCCCCTATCCCGCTCTACGGCGAAAAAGGGAGCGTCCTGCGGGGGTAGCTGAACTGTAACCCCATGACGGTATATCAGAAAGGAATGAGGATAGATTATGGAAGAGAAATACTACAGAATGAATGTGGCCGGGTGTGAGCGGATGCTCCCCCTGTGCCCGCTGAACGATCAGCTGATGATCGGTGCTTTTGTCATCTTCGGGGATCCGGAGCTGACCACTGCCTGCGCCAAGGCTCTGCTGGCTCGCCTGCCGGAGTACGACTACCTGCTGACGGCGGAGGCCAAGGGCATTCCGCTGATCCATGAGATGGCCCGGCTGGCCGGAAACCAGCGGTACATGCTGGCCAGGAAGGCGCCCAAGCTGTACATGCGGAATATGCTGGAGGTCAGCGTTCACTCCATCACCACCGCCAAGGAACAGCACCTGTACCTGGACGGTGCGGATGCCGCCCTGATGAAGGGCAAGCGGATCCTGCTTGTGGATGATGTGGTCTCCACCGGGGAGTCCCTCCGGGCACTGGAGGCACTGACCGAGGCCGCCGGCGGGCAGATCTGTGGCCGGGCCGCCATCCTGGCCGAGGGGGATGCTGTCCTGCGGGACGACCTGATCTACTTAGAGAAGCTGCCCCTGTTCCGTGCGGACGGCACGCCGCTGTGATACAGGCGGCCGCCGCTGTAATACAGGCGGCTTCCGCTGTGACACATTTCCCTGAATCATTCGACTGTGAAAGGATAAAAATAAGGATATGAACAGAACCTATATTGCCGATGTGACCCCGGGCACCCGCCACCGCATCTCCGGCTTTGTGGAGAATTTGCGGAACAAGCGCACCATGGCCTTCCTGGTCATCAAGGATATGTCCGGAAAGCTCCAGGTGACGCTGGAGAAGGAGAAGTACCCCGAGCTGGCCGAGAAGGTCAACCAACTGACCATCCATTCCGTTGTGACGGTGGAGGGCGAGGTGGTTGCCAATGAGTATGTCAAGATGGGCGGCAAGGAGATGCTGCCGGACACGCTGATCATTGAGTCCATCGCCGACGCACTGCCCATCAAGGAGGATAGCGAGATCGACGCCCGGATGGATTACCGCTGGATCGACCTGCGCCGGGACAGGAACCAACTGATGATCCGGCTCCAGACCACCCTGACCGCCGCCCTGCGGGAGTTCCTGCTGGCTCGGCACTTCGTGGAGATCCACACGCCCAAGCTCATCGGGGCCGCCTCCGAGTCCGGCTCCGAGGTCTTTGAGGTAAAGTATTTTGATACCAAAGCCTACCTGGCTCAGTCCCCCCAGTTCTACAAGCAGATGGCCATGGCCGCCGGGCTGGACAGGATCTTTGAGACCGGGCCGGTGTTCCGTGCAGAGAAGTCCTACACCAACAAGCACGCCACCGAGTTCACCGGCTTTGACCTGGAGTTCAGCTATGTGACCTCCTGTGAGGAGGTCATGCACATGGAGGAGGAGCTGTTGGCCTATGCCTTCGGCAAGGTGGCAGAGGCTCACGGGGAGGACATCAAGCGGCTGTTCGGCGAGGACAAGGCCGTGGTGGTGCCCACCGTGCCCTTCCCCCGCATCAAGCTGAAGGATCTGTACGCCGAGCTGGAAGAGCGGTACGGCTACACGGTGGCCGAGGAGGCCAAGGGGGATCTGACCACCGATGCGGAGCACCTGTGTGCCAAGTTCGCCATGGAAAAGTACGGCAGTGAGTTCCTGTTCGTCACGGACTACGATGCCAAGGAGCGTGCCTTCTACCATATGCGGGACGAGCGGGGCGTGCCCATGGGCTACGACCTGATCTGGCGGGGCTGTGAGATCACCACCGGTGCCGTCCGTGAGCATCGGTACGAGGTGCTGAAGAAGCAGGCAGAGGAGAAGGGCCTCGGCGAGGATGTGGCCTTCTACCTCCAGTTCTTCCGCTACGGTTGCCCGCCCCACGGCGGCTTCGGCCTGGGTCTTGACCGGCTGACCATGTTGTTCCTGGGCCTGTCCATCAAGGAGGTTCAGTTCCTGTTCCGTGGGCCGAACCGCCTGACACCGTAAGGACGGGGGGAGAACGGGGGAACGGTGGGGAACTTCTTAAAAGAAGTTCCCCACACCCTTCAAGAACTTTCAAAACATTATTGAATTTATTTCAATGGGTTATTCTGTGATATGTTTGGCTTCTTTTTCCGGAGAATTGGCGTTACTGTTACCGAGAACAGTATAAAGGCCTTCGATGAGCTTTGCTCTGACCCCTGACCCCGCTCTACGGTGGAAAAGGGAGTGTACTGTAGTACGGCGTAACAATTTAAACTTTATTTCCTGATTGACGATATCAGGATAAGGCAAAATAATCTGGATCTGTCGTCTGTCGTAGGGCGGGGGCTTGCTCCCGCCGAAAGAACAATCCCTCCGTCACGCTTCGCTGATGTAACGCCCTTTACACAAGGGAGGTTTTATCGGGGGCTTCTCCGGCGGGAGCAAGCCCCCGCCCTACAAGGATGTTTGGATCAACTTCAAATTATGGTAAAAAATTTTAATCGTTACAGTGTAGTAGGGACGGCCAAGCGGTAGCAAGCGAAAAAACAGGAAACATGAGACGAAAGACGAGCGTTATGCGCTGAGAGGAGGCATTTCCGTGATGATTTCAACCCGGGGGCGGTATGCCCTGCGGATCATGCTGGACCTGGCCAGGGCCGAGGAGGGGAAGTATGTGTCCCTCAAGTCCGTGGCGGAGCGGCAGGAAATGTCCATGAAGTATCTGGAGAGCATCATCTCCCTGCTCAACAAGGGCGGGATCGTGGTCAGCCTCCGGGGCACCCAGGGCGGCTACCGCCTGGCAAGGCCTGCCGAGGAGATCACGGTCTATGAGGTGATCCGCCTGACCGAAGGCCCGCTGGCCCCGGTGTCCTGCCTGGAGGCCGGCGGCCCGGAAGGCGTCTCCTGCACCTGCGCCCAGGAGGATTCCTGCCAGACCCTGCCCCTGTGGCGGGAGCTGGAACGCCGGGTGCGGGACTACCTGGAGACCGTCACCATCCGGGATCTGGCCGAGGGCCGTGTGACCGGGGATTGAGGCGGGGGATGGTGCGTGCCGATAATAGCGGAAAATAAATCGAGCACCGCTCCGAAAGGGCGGTGCTGGTCTGCTTTTTGGGGTCAAAGTGTGCCGTCGGCACAGTAGATGATGGTGCCGGGTTCAAGCTGACCGACATCCAAAAAACGCCACTGTTCTTTCGTGCCACCATAATAGATACTTTTCAAGTTCTCACAACCATCAAACGCTTTCTCTTCGATGCGTGTCACGCTTTCCGGGATGGTGATGCTTGTAAGATCAGGACATCTGGCGAAGGCACCGTACCCGATGCAGGTCACGCTTCCGTCGGCGGGGATCACGCTGGCCTTACACCCGGCGATCAGGGCCTGGCGTGCTGTTTCTATCAGGCAGTTATCAACCGCATGATAGGTCTGATTCCCTTTCGCAACCGTGATACTGACCAGGCTGTCGCAATTTGAAAACACCAAGTCTCCGATGTAGTTCACATTTTGGGGAATGGTCATGCTTGTCAAGGCCTTACAGCCATCAAACGCCCAATCGCCGATGCAGGTCACGCTATCCGGAATGGTGATACTTGTCAGGCTCCTGCATTCAGAGAATGCTTCGCTGCCGATACTTGTCACGCTGTTCGGTATGGAGATGTCCGTTAAATATTCACATTTACAGAAAGTCCAATCATCAATGAGGGGTAAACGACTCGGAATGGTGACGCTTGTCAGACTCTTGCAATTAAAAAATGCTTCATAGCCAATGACTTTCACGCTGTTTGGGATCGTGATGTGTTCGAGACCTGTACAGTTTTGAAACGCCATATTCCCGATACTGGTCACACCATCAGGGAGTATGATGCCTGTAAGTCCTGAACAATCTTCAAAAGCCGAACAATCTATGCAGGTCACGCTGTTCGGGATGGTTATGTCCGTCAAATGCTCACAGCCGCAGAAAGCCCAACCTCCGATTTTGGTCACGCTGTCCGGAATTGTGACACCCGTTATCCCCTGACAATTCTCAAATGCAAAGTCTGCGATTCCTTTCGCATCATCCGGGATGTACACATGTCCTTCCGTGTCCTTATTCTTCAGGGTGACAAAGCCGTTCTCGTCATAGTCGAACTGACTGTGCCAGTTCTCCATTTCCCGGTGCCTGTCCTCTAAATCCCCCACTGCATCCGGTGCAGTGGACGCATTGGCAGTCATTTCTGTCCCGCAGTCCTCGCAAAATGGTTTTTCGGGTTCGCAAGGCATGTCGCCCCCCGTGCAATATCCGATCATGTTCATAGGAATATCTTCCCCCTCACATACTTTTCTGGGAGGTATTGTATCACAGTTTTTCTTATTTTTCAATACCTTTTGCAAATTCAACCGGAATGCCTGTACAGAGCGCCCGTGCGTTCCCTGTACCCCGTCTGCGTTGTCACACATTTCGTTGCAGTTTACCTACCCCCGCCGTGCGCTCCCTTTTCTGCCGTAGAGCGGGGTCAGGGGTCCCCGCGAAGGCGTTTCTGTTGCTTTCGGTATCAGCAACGCTGGATACCCCGGGAGAATGATAACAAAAATATCACTAAACAGCGTACCGAATATAAATATATTCATGTTTTGAAAGTTCTTGGGGGTCTGGGCCCTTCTTTCAAGAAGGGCCCAGGCGTTCCCCCGTCCCCCGGCTGAACTGTCACACATTTCCTGCGATTTTTCTGTATTTTTTGCAATTCCTATTGACAAGGTGGGAATTATATGTTATAATACAGCCGGAAAGAAAGAAGCACCAAAATGGTGAGTTTTGCGGAGCGGTCTTGGGATTGACAGAAGAGCCGCCCGGCTGTCACCGGAGGAGCCTCCGGTGCAGGCGTTCTCACCGAAAGGAGAAACATTCATGCGGATATATGCGGATAATGCGGCCACCACACCCATGAGCGAAACAGCCGTCCGGGTCATGGAGGACGCTCTTGAGCATTTGTACGGCAACCCGTCCAGCCTGCACAGCGCAGGGCAGGAGGCCAGGGCCAGACTGGAGGAGGCCAGGGCGCAGATCGCCTCCTGCCTGGGAGCGGCGGCACCCAATGAGATCTACTTTACCTCCGGCGGCAGTGAGGCGGACAACACTGCCCTGCGCTCGGCGGCACTGGCCGGGGCAAAGAAGGGAAAGAAGCACATCATTTCCACTGCTTTTGAGCACCATGCCATCCTGCATACCCTGGATGCGCTGGCCAAGGAGGGCTTTGAGGTAGAGCTTCTGCCGGTGTCCCCGGACGGCTTCGTCACGGCGGCCCAGGTGGAGGCGGCCATCCGGGAGGACACCGCCCTGGTCAGCGTCATGTACGCCAACAACGAGATCGGCACGGTACAGCCCATCCGGGAGATCGGGCAGGTCTGCCGCAGTCACGGGGTGCTCTTCCACACCGATGCGGTGCAGGCCGTGGGGCACATCCCGGTGGATGTGCAGGCGGACTGCGTGGATATGCTGTCCCTGTCCGCCCACAAGTTCCACGGCCCCAAGGGCGTGGGCGTGCTGTATGTGCGCCGGGGCGTGACGCTGACACCCTTCATCCGGGGCGGTGCCCAGGAGCGGGGCAAGCGGGCAGGCACCGAGAATGTGCCCGCCATCCTGTCCATGGCGGCGGCCCTCCGGGAGGCGGTGGATCGCCTGCCGGAGCACATGGCCTATGTGTCCGCCCTGCGGGATAAGCTGAATGACGGCCTTCTGCGTGCCGTCCCCCACACCGCCCAGAACGGAACCGCCCTGCGGGATCCGGCTCATCGCCTGCCGGGCACCGTCAGCCTCTGCTTTGAGGGGGTGGAGGGTGAGTCCCTCCTGCTCCGTGCCGACCTGGCCGGGATCGAGGTTTCCTCCGGTTCAGCCTGCACTTCCGGGTCTTTGGAGCCCAGCCATGTGTTGCTGGCCATCGGCCGTCCGGCGGAGATCGCCCACGGCTCCATGCGGCTGACCTTGTCGGATACCAACACCGAGGCCGAGGTGGACTATATGCTGGAGAAGATACCTGCCATCGTGGCCGGTCTGCGGGATATGTCCCCGGTCTGGGAGGATCTGATGAGCGGAAAGAAGCCCCACCTGATCTGAGGATGGGCAGATATATGCAATTTCCCCGCAGACGGAAGCGGGCTACAGATACAGCCACAGCAGGCAGAAAGGAATGAAGAATATGCTGTACAGCGAAAAGGTCATGGACCATTTTCAGAACCCCCGCAATGTGGGAAAGATGGAGGATGCCGACGGAATCGGCGAGGTAGGAAACGCCGTCTGCGGCGACATTATGAAGATGTATATCAAGGTGAAGGACGGCATCATCACGGATGTCAAGTTCAACACCTTCGGCTGTGGCAGTGCCATTGCCACCTCCTCCATGGCTACCGAGATGATCAAGGGTAAGCCCATTGAGGAGGCCCTCCAGTTGAGCAACAAGGCCGTGGCGGAGGCTCTGGACGGACTGCCCCCGGTCAAGATGCACTGCTCGGTGCTGGCCGAGGAGGCCGTCCGGGCGGCTGTCAAGGATTACTACGACAAGCACGGCATCGCCTATGACCCGGCCCAGTTCTGCGCCGGCGACTGCGCCCACTGCCACGACCACGGGGAAAAGGAGTAAATAGCAGGAACCCGTGACCCCTTCTTGTTCGGAAATTTATGAAGGGGTCGGGAGAGCTGAAACTTCCCGTATGACGGACTTCATGCACTGGCACTGCGCCACAGTGCCGGTGCTATTTTTACCCTTGCGCAATGCCCGTATCTTCCCGTGCCCCCACTTGCCCTCGCTTGCTCTGTCACAGACCGACAGACCGACCGATCCGGTCGGCTATACCGCCACGAAAAGGAGGGGTCTCATGCACTTTTCAGACCACCACGAGATCCGGATCGGGGAGAAGCTGCCGTCCCCGTTCCGGAATGCCATCGGCATTTATCAGGATGGCACCACGCCCATGTACCGTGATGCGGACGGGAAGCTTTGGGCCATGAGCGGGCACTCCCACATGGGGCACATCGGTATGTTCTGCGGCACCAGCCTCTGCGATCTGGCAGAGGTGTATCCCATTCAGACCAACTTCTGCGTGGGACATGCAGATTTTGCTTTTTCCGGGATCCGCTACCCGGAGGGCGTCAGGGCACGGGGCAGTCTGTGGCCCTTCGGCCTGTATATCTG
Source organism: uncultured Clostridia bacterium (assembly GCA_945929845.1). Classification (GTDB taxonomy): domain Bacteria; phylum Bacillota; class Clostridia; order Oscillospirales; family CAG-272; genus CAMEON01. Next base: position 24,767 of record CAMEON010000027.1, read on the forward strand.
CCCTGTGACCCACCGGTTTTTCTGCTTCTTCCACAACGAGACGGGCTGGAATTGTAAGGGCACCGGGTACGATGCCCTCGGCCCCTGTGAGACGCCCGCCTACGACTCCGACTTCCGCCATGTGGGTCTGATGCACTCCGATGATGAGGGACGGAACTGGATCTTCGACCGCTGGGTGCTGACGGCGGAGGAGGTCTGCTTCACGGAGAGGTACAATCCCGGTGCCGGGATGGTCAGGGGACAGCCAGCCGGGGTCATCTCCCTGGGAAGCGGGGATTTTTCCCTCTATGTGGAGCCGGAGGGGGCGTACATATACCTCTTCTACAACATCATCCGGGCGGACATGACCGCCGCCCGCTGGAAAAGCTGTGATGTGTATGTAGCACGCACACGCAAGCGGTGCGACGGTGTCATGGGGGACTTCGTGAAGTACTACGATGGTGGCTTCTGCGAGGCGGGCAACCTGGGCAAGGAGACAGCCATCGCCCGGCATGCCTGGCACCCCCGTGTGGTATGGTTGCGAAAGTACGGCCTGTACATGATGACAGCCTCCCTGGCACCAGAGGATTCCCGGGGTGGCTTTGTCCGGGATCAAGCCCAGGTGCGCTTCAGCCGGGATCTGTTGCACTGGAGCAAGCCGGTGCCGCTTGTGCGGGAGGGTCAGCCCTTCGGGAACCACTACATTGCCGCAGTCTCCGACGGGAACAGCGGACAGCCCTCGGTGGTGGAGGGGGATGCCTTCTGCTTCCTCTGTAACCACAACGGAACGGATGTGGACCGTTTCCCAGCCTGTATTGTGGAACAGGAACACCCGGTGGCTGACGGAGCGTCCGGCGGGCAAGAATCGGATATAGGCAAGGAATCGGAGGACACAGAATGAGCAGGATCATTGATTTTCATACCCACACCTTCCCGGACAGGATCGCCGGGACAGCCATCCAGAAGCTGAAGGCCAACAGCGGCACGGAAAACTTCCTCTCCGGCACGGCGGAGGCACTGTCCGCTTCCTGCGCCCGGGCGGGGGTGGATGCGGCGGTGATCCTTCCCGTGGTGACCAATCCCCAAAGTGCCGCCAAGATCAATCAGGCTTCTGCCGCATTGAATGTCCGCTTCCCGGAGACGCACCTTCTGTCCTTCGGCGGCATCCACCCGGACACGCCGGACGCAAAGGCCGTGCTGGCAGAGGCCGCCGCGCAAGGCCTGCGGGGCATCAAGATCCACCCGCCCTACCAGCAGGTGGCTTTCAACGACATCCGCTACAAGCGGCTGATCGCCTGGGCCGAGGAGCTGGGTCTCGTGGTGGTGACCCACGGCGGCATAGACATCGGCATGCCCGGTGACTGGTGCACGCCGGCCATGGTGCGGGAGGTGTTGCATGAGGTTCAGCCTACCCGGCTGGTGGTGGCTCATATGGGTGGCTGGCAACAGTGGGAGCAGGTGCTGGAGCTGCTCTGCGGGGAGCCGGTGTTCCTTGACACCGCCTTTTGCTACGGCTCCTTTGCCTACCGGCCGGAGATCCCGGAGGCGGTGCGGTACCGCCCGCTGACGGAGGATCAGATGGTGACGCTGATCCGTGCCCACGGGGTCGGGCGGATCCTGTTCGGCACCGACAGCCCCTGGAGCGACCAGAGAGAACAGATCGACCTGATCCGAGCCCTTCCCCTGACCGGGGAGGAAAAGGAGAGCATCCTGGGAGAGAACGGGGCACGGCTTCTTGGGAACCGCTGATTTATTCGGTGGCACATCTTCGGCACATCTTTTCCCGCCTGCGATTGCGAAAAACTCGATGTACATCCAGTACATCTTGAGTTTTTCGCAATCGCAGGCGAAAAAATCTGTACCGAATCTGCACCACCTCATTAAATCAGCGTTTCCCTTGGTCTGTGAAGGTTCTCCTCCGACGGATGTTTTCGAGCCGTAATGGTCGTGTGGGATTGAATGCCCGGGGGGAGTGGCTTTGTCGCTCTCCCTTTCCTTGTGTGGGAATGAATGCTCGTGCCTGTCGAAAACGACAAAGCGAGCACCCTGCATCATTTCTCCATTGTGAAAATGGGAGAAATGGATACGGCGGGCAGGAAATTCAAGAATACCTATTGCATATTCATGCAGAATGTGTTATAATATGCGCATAACAGATTGAATATACACAAATCATTCAAATAAAAATACATTTCGGAGGACATATCCATGAGCAACAATACCTGTGAGAGCAGTAACAGCAGCAAGAAGATCAAGAAGATCGTCCTGGCCTACTCGGGCGGTTTGGACACATCCATCATCATCCCCTGGCTGAAGGAAAACTATGGCGACCCGGAGATCATCGCTGTGTCCGGCAATGTGGGTCAGGCGGACGAGCTGGAGGGGCTGGAGGAGAAGGCTCTGAAGACCGGTGCCTCCAAGCTGTATGTGGAGGATCTGACCGAGGCATTCGTCAATGAGATGATCATCCCCACCGTACAGGCCGGAGCCAAGTACGAGGAGTACATGATGGGCACCGCCCTGGCACGGCCCATCATCGGCAAGCGGCTGGCGGAGATCGCCCTGGCGGAGGGTGCCGATGCCATCTGCCATGGCTGTACCGGCAAGGGCAACGATCAGGTGCGCTTTGAGCTGGCCATCAAGGCCTTCGCACCCGGCATGAAGATCATCGCCCCCTGGCGGGAGTGGAGCATCAAGTCCCGGGAGGAGGAGATCGACTACGCCGAGGCTCATCATGTGCCCCTGAAGATCAACCGGGAGACCAACTACTCCAAGGACAAGAATATGTGGCACCTGTCCCATGAGGGGCTGGATCTGGAGGACGCAGGCAACGAGCCGCAGTATGAGAAGGAGGGCTTCCTGGAGATGGGCGTGTCCCCCATCCAGGCACCGGATGAGCCGACCTATGTGACGCTGGACTTCGAGGCCGGGGTGCCGGTGGCACTGGACGGCGTGAAGATGAGTGCCAAGGATATTATCCTCAAGCTCAATGAGGTGGGCGGCGCCAACGGCATCGGCCTTCTGGACATCGTGGAGAACCGGCTGGTGGGCATGAAGTGCCGGGGCGTGTACGAGACACCCGGCGGTGCCATCCTGTACTTCGCTCACAACTACCTGGAGACGCTGTGCCTGGACAAGATGACCATGCACAAGAAGCAGGAGCTGGCCATCACCTTCGCCGAGCTGCTCTATAACGGCCAGTGGTACACCCCCCTGCGGGAGGCACTGTCTGCCTTCGTGACCAAGACCCAGGAGCATGTGACAGGCAAGGTGAAGATCAAGCTGTACAAGGGCAACATGATCAAGGCCGGCGCATGGAGCGACTGGTCGCTGTACTCCGAGGAGATCGCCACCTTCGGCGAGGATCATGTCTATGACCAGAAGGACAGCAAGGGCTTCATCAATCTGTGGGGTCTGCCCATTTCGGTACAGGCACAGGTCAATGCCAGGAATCAGAAGCAGGGAAAATAAATCGGCAACATACATATACAAAGCCAAAAGTACGCACAGAAGGGCCATATCATATGGAAAAAATGTGGGCAGGGCGGTTCGGCAAAGCCCTGGATAAGCAAGCGGACGATTTCAATTCCTCCATCCGGTTCGACAGCCGGATGTACCGGCAGGATATTCAGGGCTCCATGGCTCATGCCGCCATGCTGGCCGCCCGTGGGATCCTGACGGAGCAGGATCTGACCGCCATCACCGAGGGTCTGGGGCAGATCCTCCAGGAACTGGAGGACGGCACACTGTCCTTTGACCCGGAGGCGGAGGATATCCACATGTTCGTGGAGGCGGAGCTGACCAAACGGATCGGCGATGCCGGCCGGCGTCTGCACACCGCCCGGAGCCGGAATGACCAGGTGGCTCTGGACATCCGGTTGTACCTGCGGGACGAGGCGGCGGGGATCATCGGACAGCTCCGGGCACTGATCGCCGTGATCCTGGATCTGGCCCGGGCCCACAAAACAGCCATCATGCCCGGCTACACCCACCTGCAACGGGCACAGCCGGTGACCTTTGCCCACCATGTGCTGGCGTACGGCATGATGTTCTCCCGGGATGTGGAGCGGATCCGGGATGCGGTGGCACGGATGAATGTCTGCCCCCTGGGCTCCTGCGCTCTGGCCGGAACCACCTATGATACGGATCGGGAGATGGTCGCCAAGTCCCTGGGCTTTAACGGCATCACGCTGAACAGCATGGACGGCGTGTCCGACCGGGACTTCTGTGTGGAGCTATTGTCTGCCTTTGCCACGGTGATGATGCACCTGTCCCGCTTCTCCGAGGAGATCATCCTCTGGTCCAGCTGGGAATTCAAGTTCATCGAGCTGGATGATGCCTATACCACCGGCTCCTCCATC
>CAMEON010000028.1 GCA_945929845.1 uncultured Clostridia bacterium
GCTTCTTGAAAGAAGCCCCCAGACCCCCAAGAACTTTCAAAACAGATATTGTGTTTGATTCGGAGCGTTATTCTGTCATGTATTTGTTGTCGTTTTTTCAGAGGAGCCAGCGTTGCTGACATCCAAAACAGCAAAAACGCCTTCGCTGAGCTTTGCTCTGACCCCTCGCCCCGCTCTATGGCGAAAAAGGGAGCGTCCTGCGGGGGTAGCTGAACTGTAACGGCGGAACAGATACCCCAAGCCACATGACAAACTGTTTGAAAAGTTCTTGGAGGGTACGGAGCCCTTCTTTCAAGAAGGGCCCCGCTCCGTTCTCCCGTACGCCCCGCTGTTCACCTCACCCGGGAGGGGATAGTCACCATGCCCTCCGGCATTCCGTTCAGGTAGGGGAGCAGGCTCCCGGCACCAAGGACGATACTGCTGATGGGCTTCTTTGCCACATAGGTGGGTATGTTGGTGACACGCTCGATCAGGCGGTCAAGGCCGCAGAGGAGGCTGCCGCCGCCTGTCATCATCATGCCGGATTGCAGGATGTCCCCCACCAGCTCCGGCGGGGTCTGCTCGATCACGGTGCAGATGGAGTCAATGATGGCGGTAATGGGTTCGGCCAGGGCTTCGATCATCTCCTTGGAGGTGAGGAGAACCTCCTGGGGCAGACCCTCGGACAGGGAGCGGCCGCACACCCGCATGTACCGGGGTTTGCGGTGCTCGTACACCTCGCCGATGCGGATCTTGATGTCCTCGGCGGTGCGCTCCCCGATGAGAATGTTGTACCGACGGCGCACATAGTTGGCAATGGCCTCGTCAAACTTGTCCCCGCCGATGCGGATGGAGTCGGACACCACCACGCCGCCCATGGACATGACTGCCACATTGCTGACTCCGCCGCCAATGTTCACCACCATACTGCCTACCGGGGAGCGGATGTCCAGCCCCGCCCCCAGGGCGGCGGCCCGTGGCTCCTCAATCAGGTAAGTGCGCCGGGCCCCGGCTTCCCGGGAGGCGTCCATGATGGCCCGCATCTCCACCTCCGTGATCCCGGTGGGCACACAGATCATCACCCGTGGCGGGATCCACAGCCTCCCGCAGGCCCGCCGGATGAAGTATTTCAGCATCTGGAGCGTCACCTCGTACTGGCTGACCACCCCGTCCTTCATAGGCCGGATGGCCTGGATGTGCTCCGGCGTGCGGCCCAGCATCTCCATGGCGTCCTGACCCACCTTCACCACCCGGTCGGTGGACACATCAATGGCCACCACGGACGGCTCCTTCAGTACGATGCCCTTGCCCGCTACATAGACCAGCACGGAGGCTGTGCCAAAATCTATGGCAATGTCCCGGCTCAGATTGTCCAGCTTCAGCTTTTCCAGCAACTGTGTCTCACCTCCCTCTCCCAAGCATGACTTTCCTCGACCGCCCTGTCCCCCGGCGATCCTATCTGCTTATAGTATAACACAAATCCCGGGTGTCTGTCAATGGGATTGATGCGACACCGGGCACTATATTTTTCAAAGGTGTTACAGCTCGTTACAGTTCACCTACTCCCCACAGTGCGTTCCCTTTTCCGCCGTAGAGCGGGGCGAGGGGCCCCCGCGAAGGCGTTTTTGCTATTTCGGACAACAGTCACGCTGGTTCCTCTGGGAAAACGATAGCAAATATATGACAGAATAACGCTTCGAATCATACACAATACCTGTTTTGAAAGTTCTTGGGGGTCTGGGGGCTTCTTCCAAGAAGCCCCCAGGCGTTCTCCCGTACCCTACCTGAACTGTAACACAGCTCAACCGGGAAACAGGGGAGCACCCGGGAGCTTCCTGAGAAGAACCAAATCATCGCCACCGGCAGGTCGGTTGCGCCAACGGTACCCACACCTACGGTTACCGGAACTTTCTTACGCTCCCCGCTTGACGATGGCAGGATTTTATGGTATACTGTGAGCGGCAATCCACATTCTACAACAAAAAACAGGAAGCACATATGAGCCATGTCAAGCTGATCATATTCGACCTGGACGGCACCACCGCAGACACCCTGGACGGCATTTGCGAGGCGGTCAACCGCACCATGAGGGAGCTGGGCTACCCACTCCATACCCGGCAGTCGGTGCAGGGCTTTGTCAACTACGGCGTCGAACAGTTCTGCCGGGAGATGCTGCCCCCGGCGGTGCGGGAGGACGCAGCCGCCATAAACAGAGCCATGGGCATCTACCTGGGATACTACAACGACACCTACACCATGACCGTCCCCTACGAGGGCGTGGCCGGGCTTCTGGAACGGCTATCCCGACGGACACTGTTGGCCATGAACTCCAACAAGCAGGACGAGTTCGTCCGCACGCTGGCCGACAGGCTGTTCCGCCCGGGACTTTTCCTGGCCGCCGAGGGCTTCCGCACCGACCGCCCCGGCAAGCCGGATCCCACCATGGCCCTCCGTATCATGGCGCAGGCCACTGCACGCCTGGGGGAACCGGTGATGCCGGAGCAGTGCGTGTATGTGGGGGACAGCGACATTGATGTCCGCACCGCCCGCAACGCCGGCATGAAGCCGGTCAGCGTGTCCTGGGGCTACCGCTCCTATGACTTCCTCCGTGCCCTGGGCGACCAGCCCATCGCCCGCAATCCCGGGGAGCTGGAGGACATCCTCCTGTCCCTTGGCGTGTGATGGAGCGGATGTCCGCCGTTCCATCGCATATCTCATTCCGAAACGCACAAACAAAGAAAGGAATTCTGCCATGTATGAGGTGAAGATCGTTTCCTCCCTTGAGAAATGCTTTCTCGACCAGAAGATCGGGGATTTTGAGGCCTTGCCCTTTATCCGCATGATGAAGAACCAGCGGCTGTCGGTACAGTTCCTGTATACCTCCACGGGAGAGGATGTCCCGTTGCGTGCCATGCTGACCCTGAAGATCCAGGGCGGTCTGGCCGCCTGCGCCCAGGCCAGGACTGTGGAGATGGAGCCGGTGTACCTGTCCGTAGACCCGGCCGTGCTGGCTGTGGACGACAACTACCTGCGCACCGCCCCCGGCCTGTACCCCGACTGGCTCCAGCCCCTCCACTATGGCGGCACCCTGTCGGTCATGCGGGATCAGCTCCGGGCGGTGTGGATAGACTTTGACCCCCGGGACACCCTGCCCGCCGGCACCTACCCCATGACCGTCAGCCTGATGGCCGGGGATCAGGCGGTGGCCTCCGCCTCCCTGACTGTGGACATGCTTGATGCCGACCTGCCGCCCCAGGAAATGCTGGTGACCCAATGGTTCCACTGCGACTGCCTGGCCAATTACTACCACTGCGAGCCATGGTCTGAGCGGCACTGGGAGATCGTGGAGAACTTCGCCCGGGTGGCGGCGAAAAACGGCATCAACCTGCTCCTGACCCCCCTCTTTACCCCGCCGCTGGACACCCGGGTGGGCGGGGAGCGCACCACCGTCCAGCTCCTGGATGTCACCGTGACCGACGGGCAGTATGCCTTCGGCTTTGACAAGCTGGACCGCTGGATAGATATGTGTGACCGGGTGGGCATCACCCATTTTGAGATCAGCCACCTGTTCACCCAGTGGGGAGCCGGTCATGCGCCCAAGGTCATGGCCACCGTGGACGGGGAATACCGGCGCATCTTCGGCTGGGACACCGATGCCACCGGGCCGGAATACACCCGCTTCCTGCGCACCATGCTGCCCACCTTCCTTGCCCACATGAAGGCCCGGGGAGACGATCAGCGGTGCCTGTTCCATATTTCCGATGAGCCGGGCGTGGAGCATCTGGAGCAGTACCGCCGCTCCAAGGCGGTGGTGGCCGACATTCTGGAGGGGTACACCATCATGGATGCCCTGTCCAACTACGACTTCTACAGTCAGGGCGTGGTCAGCACACCCATTCCCTCCAACGACCACATCCAGCCCTTCCTGGACGGGGGCGTGGAGGGTCTGTGGACCTACTACTGCTGTGGCCAGTGCGTGCATGTCAGCAACCGCCTGTTGTGTATGCCCTCCTACCGCAACCGCTCCATCGGGATGCAGTTCTTCAAGTATGACATTGCCGGATTCCTCCAGTGGGGCTTCAACTTCTACAACAACATGAGCTCTGTGGATACCATCAACCCCTACGCCGATCCCAGCGGCGAATTCTGGGTGCCCGCCGGGGATCCCTTCTCTGTCTACCCGGCTCAGGACGGCACCGCCCTGGAGTCCCTGCGCCTCATCGTGTTCCATGAGGCTCTGGAGGATGTGCGGGCCATGAAGCTGTGCGCCTCCTTCTACGGCAAGGACTTCGTGGTGGCTGAGATGGAAAAGGCCTTTGGCGGCCCTGTCACCTTCTCCCGGTGCGCACGCACCGCAAAGCAGATGCTGGCCGTCCGTGCCCGGATCGACCAGCTCATCGCCGAAGCACTGAGCAAATAATTGTCTGCGGGGAGGGGCTTTCTTGAAAGAAAGCCCCTCCCCGCCCCCTCCCCAAAGAACTTGAACAAAAGCAAGGAGTGTTGAAGTCCTTTGAACAGGGGTGCGGGGGAGAACTTTCCTTCAGGAAAGTTCTCCCCCGCAAGCATATATCAATGAATCCTCGTACCCTCGGGCACACGGTCGTCCACGAAGATGACCTGACAGCCGCAGGCGTTGTTGGTGGCGGCCAGGAGCATTCCGTTGGAGGTCACGCCGGTGAAGCGGGCGGGGGTCAGGTTGGCCAGGACGATGATCTTCCGTCCCACCAGCTCCTCCGGTGTGTAGTCGTGCTTGATGGAGGAGACGATGACACGCTCGCCGATACCGTCGGACAGGGTCAGCTTGTAGCAGTTATGGGACTTGCGGATCTCCTGACACTTGAGGATCTTGCAGACCCGCATATCCATGCGGTGGAACTCGTCGATGGAGACCTCCTCGGTGGAAATGGGAGCCACCGGGTCGGGGTCGCCGTACACCTTTTCCACGGCGGCCGGGGTAGGCTCTGTCCCCGTGGCTTCTGCCTGGGCGGCGGCAGCGTCCGCCCTTGCTTCTTCCTCGGTGCGGGGGGTGGAGAAATCCAGCAGCTTCACATACCGGGCCGGGTCGATGGCGTAGAGGAACAGGTACAGCCGGGGCCCACGCTCCTTGTCAATGAGCAGGCGGTACACCGTTTTGAAGAAGGTGCCCTGGAGAGCCTTCAGCTCCTTGTCCGGCTTATCCTCTCCGTATACCTGCTTGGGGATGGCGTACAGGGCGGTATTCAGCTCATCCAGAGAGTACCCGCCGGCGGCCAGGTAGTCGTGGAGAAGGGAGATCTCCTGCTTCTCCTCGGCGGTGAGTCCCTCGTAGACCGCAAAATTCCGGGTGGTGCGCAGGCGGTTGACCTGCTCCGGGGCGCACTGCTCCAGCCAGTAGCGGGCACGATCCAGCCGCTCCCTGAACTGGTCGTAGGTGTAGGGCGTGCCGATCTTGGCAAAGACCGTCTCCAGCATGGGCACATTGAAGTCCACGATGGAGCCCAGCTGTACCAGCAGGCTCATAGGCACCGTGTGCACCTGTCGCCCGGGGATCAGGCAGTTGTCCATGACGGAGACCGTAAAGTCGGTTGCCTTGCCGGAGCGATACTCCTCCAGCATCCGGTCAAACTCAAAGTACTGGCGCAGAATGCCGTCGTCAAAGCAGAAGTCAAAGGCCTTGGTCGGCTCGGTCTTGGAGTACAGCCACAGGATGACCTCCGGCTCATACAACTTGAGCATGGCATCGGGAGTCAGGTTGAGGCCGGAGGAACCGGACATCTTGCCTGTCAGCCCCTTGATGCCGATGAACTCATAGCCCTGGAACACCGGGGCCTCGTAGTCGTACACCAACTTGGAGATCTGACGGCTGGTCTGATAGGAGCCGGTGGGGGAGGCGTGATCCTTTCCGCCCGGCTCAAAGTCCACGCCCTCGTACATCCACCGCATGGCCCAGTCGATCTTCCAGCCCAGCTTGCAGTTGGTGTCCCTGTCAAAGTCAAAGGTGCCGTGGTGGCCGCAGGCGCACTCATAGGTGGCCAAGCGGCAGTCGCTGTCCAGGGAGGTGATCTTGGTGGAGTCCTTCCCGCAGACCGGGCAGTAGATGCTCACCGGATAGTAGGCTTCCCGTTCCCCCTCGGCGGCGTCCTGGGTGCGCATGGAGTCCAGAATGTCGAAGATCTCCAGCCGCTTGGCCAGGGCGGTCTTGATCTCCTTCCGGTAAGCACCGGAGCGGTACAGCTGGGCCTGGTGGCGGTACTCCATATGGATGCCGAACCGCTCAATGGCGGCCTGGAACTCCTGCTCGAAGTAGGCGGCGTAGGTGGGTGCGTCGGTGTGGAAGGGGTTGCGGACATCCACATAGGGCTTGCCGATGCAGTCCTCCAGGTCGGCGGTGTCCGGCAGGGCGGCCACATTGGCCGGCACCTTCCGCATCCGGTCGAACTCATCCCAGGACAAAAGCAGGCGGGCTTTCTTGCCCTGCCGCTCCAGTGCCTTGGCAACGAACAGGGAGGTGGCTATATCCCGGAAGTTGCCGATGTGACCCGAACCGGAGGGACTGTACCCTGCGGCGCAGGTGTATACCTCCTTATCCGGCTTTCTCTCAATGATCTGCTTTGCGATCTCGTCTGACCAATGCATGGTGATACTCCTTATCTGTACTTGCTATGATTATCGGTTCAATATGTTGCGGTTCCGGGGTGACGACCTCGTCATCCGTTGCTTTCACTTCTTGTAGACGATGAATTTCCTCGCCAGATAGTTCCAGAAGAACACGATGACGGTGGCCACCACCTTGGACAGCATGAAATGGACGGACAGAAGGTCGCCGAACCACAGGAACAGCTCTGTCAGCAGAAGGCCGATCACCCCCACGATGAGGTGCCCGGCGAACTCCCCGGCGGTGTTCCCTGCCCGAGCTGTCTGGCTGTTGAACACGAAGGTTCGGGTCAAGAGGAAGTTGACCAGAAGACCGGCGGCAAAGCCGATGACAGCGGCGATGTACTTGGCCGCTGTCTGTACCGGGGCACTGTCTGTGAGGCTGGCGATCAGCTTCTCAAAACCGAAAAGCAGAACCCAGTCCACCACGGTGGCCAAGCCCCCTACAAACAGGTAGCGGAAGAACTGAATGAAGCTGTTTGTGGTTGGCTCCAGGAACAAAGCCTTCATGCGCCCATGGAACAGGAGGGAAAAGAACTCTCTCATGACTGCTTGTCCGCCTCCGGTTTCTTCTTGGGGATCGCCCGCGGGGTGCGGGTGATGATGGTGACGGTGATGGGCGGCTCATACCCCTTCTTCTGCCCGGCAGTGCGCGCCTCTTTGGGGATGCGGCGCACGGTGACGGTGGTATTCTTGGCAGGCTTTTCTGCCGTGGCGACTACTTTGGCGGGCGCAGCCTTTTCCGGTTCGGCCTGCTTTTCCTCATGGTAGGCCTTCTCCGTATTCACGCTCCAGATGTTGCTCTTGTCCTCCCGGCCGGACAGGATATTCCGCACGGCCTCAAAGGAGGTGGCCATGGAGTGATCCATGTTGTTGTAGCGGTGCTGACCGTTCCGGCCTACGCAGTACAGGTTGCCGAAGCCGTTCAGGTAGTCCACCACCTTGTCCATCTCCGCATAGGTGTCAAAGTAGGCAGGGTATGCCTTCTTCACCTTTTCCTCGTGGGCATCCAGTACCTCCTCCCGGGAGGCGATCACACCCATCTTTACAAGCTCCCCGGCACCCATGTCCACCCACTCTTCCTCGGACATGTTCCAGTACTTGTCCCCCTCGGTGCAGAAGTATTCCAGGCCGATCCACACATACTTCTCCGGGTCACTGACCATGTAGGGCGACCAGTTGTTGAAGATCTGTATGCGACCCAGCTTGACCCCGGTGTCCTGGACATAGATCCAGCAGTCCGGAACGATGTTGTTCAGGGTCTTGAGGGAGGTGGTGTTCTGGATCTTCAGCCGGGGCAGGAGCAGACCCACCGTGACGAAATCCCGGTAAGGAAGCCCGGCGGCCACCCTTGCCACATCCTGGGGCACATCATTCATCCCGGCGATCAGATCCTTGACCGGCATGGAAGAGATGAAGATGTCGCCGGACAGGCGGTACTTCCGGTTGCCGGATAAATAGGTGACAGCCGTGACACAGCCGTCGGCGGTCTCAAGGCCTGTGACACGACAGCCCTTGCGGATGACACCGCCCATGGCCTCCACCTCGGCGGCGGCGGCCTCCCATAGCTGGCCGGGGCCGTACTTGGGGTAGGAGAAAGACTCAATGAGGGAGGTCTCCACCCGGGAGGCGTCCTGCCGCCCCAGTGCCTTGGCCGCCATGTCCTTGAGCATGGCCATGATGGACAGACCCTTGACCCGTTGGGCACCCCAGTCAGCAGATATTTCGCTGGGGTGGCGACCCCAGAGCTTCTCGGTGTAGCCCTCAAAGAACATGGAGTACAGCTTCTTTCCGAAGCGGTTGATATAGAAATTCTCCAGGGAGGTCTCTGGCCGCTTGTGTACCGCCGAGCCAAGGTAGGAAAATCCGGCCTCCAGCGTGGTGCCAAATCCCATGTTCCTTATGGTGTTGGCATTCATCTTCACCGGATAGTCGAAGAATTTCTTCTTGTAGTAGATACGGGAGACCCGGTTCCTGGTCAGCATGACCCTGTCCTCGGTCTCCGGATCCGGCCCGCCCTCCGTCAGGGGAACCGGGCGACCCAGCACCTTGTCGTCATAGGCCGGTTGACCCTGGTGCGGCATCAGGTGCTCCCACCATTCGTTGACCTCCGGATCCTTGGAGAAGAACCGGTGGCCGCCGATGTCCATGCGGTTGCCGTCATGACAGACGGTGCGGGAGATCCCGCCGATGGCCTGTGTCTCTTCCAGAATAGTCACCTTATAGTCACTGGACTTCCGAAGCAGCTCGTAGGCGGCGGTCAGACCGGCAGGCCCGGCCCCGATGATGATCACTTGCTTTTTCATGGGAATAGAACTCCTTTCGTTTTGTGTGAGATGGCGGGATGACCGCCGATGCCAAAGCCGTAGAAAATGATTGGATCACGCCTCCACCCGGGGCAGACCATGCAGACACAACAGGGCGGAGAGGGTGCAGAATACCACGGTCAGACCAAGGGTCACGCCCAGCACCACCCGAGCGGGCAGGCGTTTTCCGGAAGTTTGCTTCCCGGTGACGGACTGCCACCACAGCCCCACCCCGGCACAGCCCCAGGGCAGGCAGGGGATGATGTAGCGGAAGTGGATGGTGCAGGTCATGGGGTAATCATAGCAGAACTTGACATAGTTGGCCAGTAGCAGGAAGGCGGCGGAGCCGATGAACACCCGCACGGCCCAGTGGGTGTCCTTCGCCCGGAACAGCCCGATGAGGGCGAGTACCGCATAGAGCAGGGTCAGCACCATGGCCAGCATCAGGAGAACCACGGCCACCTGCCGCCAGCCACCGGTCAGCTCCAGGGCGTTGTCGTCGAACAGGGCGGTGCGCAGGGTCTGGGACCACAGGTTGTGGTCGGCAAATCCCACCTCCGAGGCGGGATCCCAGGAGGACTCCACCCGCAGGAAGTCCGAGAAGGCTGGGAGGCCGAACCGCTCCCACAGGGAGAAGCCGGAGATATTCTGGGGGTAGTCCTTCGGCAGAGACTGGACATAGGTCATGGGTATGTCGTACAGCCACTGGTTGCGGACAGACCAGAACAAGCCCAGCGGGCAGCAGATCACAGCGAAGATACCGAACTGCTTCAGGTACGGAAGCCACTGCTTGTCCTTGAAGAACCGGTAGAGGAACAGGAGGGCGATAGGCGGGGCGATGAGGGCCACGGTCAGCTTGGTCATCATGCCCAGTCCCACGCACAGAGCCACGCCGATGATGAAGGACAGCCGGGGCTTTTGAAACCACCGCAGGGCGAACCAGGCCGCCCACACGGTCAGGCACAGGGCCAGCGGGTCATTGTTGAGAGCCAAGGACTGGTAGGTCAGGGCGGGGTGAAAGGACAGCAGGGTCATAGCGCAAAGCAGGGGCACTCCCTTGATGCGCAGCTCCCGCAGGATCAGGTACATGCCCAGGACAGCCGCCCCGATGACCAGGCAGGGAAAGTACTGCACCAGCTCCCAGGACTGTGCCTCCGGTATGCCCAGCATGATCCAGAACCGCAGGCACAGGGCGGCGCACACATGGAAGAAGGGGGGATTGTAGAAGGACCAGCGGGCGGTGGGTTTGAAGTCCGGCAGAGCCCGGTTCTTGCAGATGTACTCGATGTACCCCAGATGCCCGGAGCCGATCTTGTCGCTGTCCAGCCCCACAATGTACCCCAGGTCGTGCTTGGACACATTGTAGGCAGTCAGATGCACCTCGAAGAGCCGCAGAAGAAAGCCCACAGCCATCACAAGAAAGCATGCCCAAAGCAGAAAGGTCTCCCCCTGCCGCTTCCCGTCCCCGGACAGGCGGGTTTGAGAAAGGTGTAACCGATCAGACACAGCGTCCTCCTTTGCAGATACATACTTCTTCATATGATAGCACATTGCCCCGGTTTAGTCAAGGGTAGAATTGTGAATTTTTGCTTGTATCTGTATTCTGATTGTTACAGGTCGTTACAGTTCAGGTAGGGTACGGGAGAATGCCTGGGGGCTTCTTGTAAGAAGCCCCCAGACCCCCAAGAACTTTCAAAATGTGTATATATTCATGTTCGGTGCGGCGTTGCATGGTATTTTTGTTATAATTATCCTAGGGGAGCCAGCGTTACTGTTACCCGAAATAGCAAAAACGCCATCGCGGGGACCCCTGACCCCGCTCTACGGTGGAAAAGGGAGCGTACTGCGGGGGGTAGGTGAACTGTAACATCAGGAAAATCTTTTCCGGAAAAATATTCAGAAAAGCACTTTACATATGAGAGCAACTGTGGTATAATCATTCCGGACAAAGAACCAAGGGGGCTTTTCATGGGAGAATTCGTACTGAAAAGTGAATACAGACCCACCGGGGATCAGCCGGAGGCCATTGCCGGGCTGGTGGAGGGCATACGCCGGGGCGAACGGATGCAGACCCTTCTGGGGGTGACAGGCTCCGGTAAGACCTTCACCATGGCCAATGTCATTGCCCAGTTGAACCGCCCCTGCCTGATCCTGGAGCCAAACAAGACCCTGGCCGCCCAGCTCTGCTCCGAGTTCCGGGCCTTTTTTCCGGATGCGGCGGTGGAGTATTTTGTCTCTTACTATGACTACTACCAGCCGGAGGCTTACATCCCCGGCAAGGATATGTATATCGAAAAGGATGCCCTGATCAACGATGAGATCGACCGCCTGCGCCACTCGGCCACCTCTGCCCTGTTCGAGCGGCGGGATGTGATCATCGTCGCATCGGTGTCCTGTATTTATTCCCTGGGCGACCCCAGCGAGTACCGGGATCTTGTGATCCCCCTGCGCCCCGGCATGACCATGAGCCGGGAGGAGCTGATCCGCAAGCTGGTATTCAACAGCTACACCCGCAACGACATGGCTCTGGCCCGGGACAGCTTCCGGGTGCGGGGGGACACGGTGGAGGTCATTCCCGCCAACCAGGCCGAAACCGCTGTCCGGGTGGAGTTCTTTGATGACGAGATCGACCGGCTGTCCGAGATCAACATTGTCACCGGAGAACTGATCCGCCTGCTCTCCTACGCCGCCGTGTACCCGGCTACCCACTACGCCGTGTCCGACGACAAGCGGGAGGCGGCTCTTGCGGAAATTGAACAGGAAATGAAGGATCGGGCGGCCTGGTTCCGCTCCCAGGACAAGCTGATCGAAGCACAGCGCATCGAGGAGCGGGTCAAGTACGATCTGGAGATGCTGCGGGAGGTGGGCTTCTGCTCCGGCGTGGAGAACTACTCCCGGGTACTGTCCGGCCGTGCCCCCGGCTCCACGCCCTACACCCTCCTTGACTACTTCCCGGACGATTACATCCTCTTCGTGGACGAATCCCATGTGACCCTGCCCCAGGTGCGGGGCATGAGCGGCGGGGACACCGCACGGAAGCGGAATCTGGTGGAGTACGGCTTCCGCCTGCCCTCCGCCTACGACAACCGACCCCTGTACTTTGAGGAATTTGAACAGCGCATGGGGCAGACCGTGTTCGTCAGTGCCACCCCCGGGGACTATGAACAGGCGCACGCCACCCGTACCGTGGAGCAGATCATCCGCCCCACCGGCCTTCTGGATCCCCAGGTCTTCGTCCGCCCCATCGAAGGGCAGGTGGATGACCTGTTGGGGGAGATCCGCACCCGCACCGCCCGGGGAGAGCGGGTGCTGGTCACCACCCTGACCAAGAAGATGGCGGAGGATCTGACCGGGTACCTGGACGAGGCCGGTGTCAGGGTGCGCTACATCCACTTCAATGTGGAGACCATCGAGCGGATGGAGATCATCCGGGATCTGCGCCTGGGGGTCTTTGATGTGCTGGTGGGCATCAACCTGCTCCGGGAGGGGCTGGACATTCCGGAGGTGTCCCTGGTGGCCATCCTGGATGCCGATAAGGAAGGCTTCCTCCGGTCGGAGCGATCCCTGATCCAGACCATCGGCCGGGCAGCCCGGAACCAGAACGGGACCGTCATCATGTATGCCGACACGGTGACAGCCTCCATGCAGAACGCCATAGATGAGACCGCCCGCCGCCGGGCGATCCAGGATGCCTACAACAAGGCCCACGGCATCATCCCCCACACCGTCATCAAGGAGGTGCGGGATGTGATCGAGATCGGAGCCAAGGAGGAGGACGGCTCCGTGGCCGCCCGGCGGCGGAAGCAGCGGCAGGCCGCCCGGGACGGGGAATCCTCTGCCGGATCCCCCGCCGGAAAGAAGATGACTGCCGCCGAGCGGGAGAAGGTCATTGAACGCATGACCAGGGAGATGAAGGAGGCCGCCCGGGCACTGGAATTCGAGAAGGCCGCCTTCCTCCGGGACGAGATCGCCCGCATACGGGGCGGAAAGTAAGGCACCGCCGCAGGGCTTTCGACTGCGGTGCTGTATGAACACAGAATTTTTACCAATAGATAAAGGAGATTTCCCATGATACACGAACTGATTCCCGCAAACGGCCGGTTTTACAAGGCCAACCTGCACACCCACACCTGCTGCTCCGACGGAATACATACGCCGGAGGAGGTCAAGAAGATCTACATGGATGCCGGTTATTCTGTGGTGGCTTTCACGGATCACGACATCATGATCGACCACTCCGACTTGAACGAGGAGGAGAAATTCCTGGCTCTGACATCCTATGAGGTGGAGACCAACCAGGTGGATGCCGGTCTGACCTGGCCCCATATGCCCACCTACCATCTGAACTTTTACGCCAAAAACCCACACGAGACCTACTACCCCTGCGCCAATCCGGCCTACACCTTCGGCCATGCGCCGGAGTATGTCCAGCCCTACTACCGGGGAGACTATGTGCGCCGCTACTCGGTGGAGGGGCAGAACGAGATGATCGCCGAAGCAAAAGCCCATGGCTTCCTGGTCTCCTACAACCACCCGGCCTGGTCGCTCCAGTCCTACCCGGACTATGCCGGTCTGGAGGGCGTGACGGCGGTGGAGGTGTACAACACCGGCAGTATTCTGGAGGGGTACATCCTGGACGGAGCAGAGCATGTGCTGGAGGACTTCCTCCGCCTGGGCAAGCGGGTCTACCCGGTGGCCGGGGATGACTCCCACAAGGATGCCGATTGCTGTGGCGGCTGGGTGCGCTTCAAGGCTCCGGCCCTGACCTATGACTGCATCATGGCCGCCTATGAGAAGGGGGACTTCTACGCCTCCTGGGGGCCGGACATCCAGTCCCTCTTGTTGGAGGACGGCATTCTGAAAATGGACTGCACCGGTGCCGTCCGGGTCTGCCTGACCACCGGGGGCCGGATGACGGACTATAAGGTCGCCCCGGCAGGGCAGACCCTGGATCACTATGAGGCAGACCTGCGCCCCTGGCTGGCCGACGCCAGGCAGTGCCATATGGAGCATTCTGCCTACTTCCGCCTGACCCTGATCGATGACAAGGGCGGGAAGGCTCTGACCCGGGGCTACTTTGCCGATGAACTGACGGATATGTGATCCGGGCGCAGGCAGGAAGTGAGGCGTTATGGGTAAGAAGAATCAGAGAAAGAACCGCCGGCCGGAGGGGGCGACCCGCCCCGGGGCAGGAAAAAGCCGGACTGCAAAGCCTGCCGGGAAGCCTGTCCGTATCCGGCTGGTCAACGGCCTGCATGTGTGCCTGACGGGGCTGATCATCCTGGCTGTGGTGGCGGCCATGCTGGTCATGCAGTGGCTGGGATGGTTTGACACCATCCCGGGGGCGGTGCTGTCGGTGCTGATGGGCGGCCTTGCCGTCATGTGCTTCTTTGACATGGCCATGCTCCTGACCAACTGCATCACCATTGCTGACGGCATGGTCAACGCCGGGAAGAACGACCAGGGTGAGCTGATGATCTTCCACACCGAGAGCGTGGAGCGGGTGGAGCTGCGGGACAAGGCCGGGCAGGTGATCCCGGAGGATCGGAAAAAGTACCGGCGGGTGTCAGTGACCTTTGTCATGTCCAGCGGCCGGGTCAACCAGCGCCCCCCGGATACCATCACCCAGGACAAGCTGAACCGCCTCCGGAAGCTGATGCGATAAGGGGGTACGGGAAGGTACGCTACCCTTTCAAAGACTTTCACAACATGTCTGATCCATGTTCGGAGCATCGGAGAAGCCGATATACAAAGACAAACAGATACAGATAAAAGGATTTTACCGTATGCAATCTTCCATTATTATCAAGGGTGCCAGGGTACACAATCTGAAGAATGTGGACATCACCATCCCCCGGGACAAGCTGGTGGTCATGACCGGGCTGTCCGGGTCCGGAAAGTCCTCCCTGGCCTTTGATACCATATACGCCGAGGGGCACCGGAGATTCGTGGAGTCCCTGTCCTCCTATGCCCGGATGTTCTTGGGGCAGATGGACAAGCCGGATGTGGATATGATCGAGGGCCTGTCCCCGGCCATCTCCATTGACCAGAAGACCACCTCCCGGAACCCCCGTTCCACGGTGGGAACGGTCACGGAAATCTACGACTACCTCCGCCTGCTGTACGCCCGGATAGGCGTACCTCACTGCCCGGTGTGCGGGAAGGAGATCCGCCAGCAGTCGGTGGATCAGATCATTGACAAGATCCTGACCCTGCCGGAGGGCACCCGCTTCCTGGTGCTGTCCCCGGTGGTGCGGGCACAGAAGGGTATGCACGAGAAGGTGCTGGCCGATGCCCGGAAGAAGGGGTATGTCCGTGTCCGGGTGGACGGCAATATGTATGACCTGTCCGAGGACATCACACTGGACAAGAACAGAAAGCACGACATTGAGATCGTGGTGGATCGTCTGGTCATGCGGGAGGGGATCCGCTCCCGGCTGTCCGACTCGGTGGAGGCCGCCCTGGGAGCCGCCGACGGGCGGTTGCTCATCGTGACGGTGCCCCGGGACGGGGGGCAGGAAACCGAGCTGTCCTTCTCCCAGCGGTACGCCTGCGAGGAGCACGGCGTGTCCTTCGGAGAGCTGGAGCCTCGGGCTTTCTCCTTCAATAACCCCGCCGGAGCCTGCCCCAAGTGCGCCGGTCTGGGGGATATGCAGCGGGTGGCGGTGAGCCGCCTGATCCCCCATCCAGAGATGTCCCTGCGGCAGGGTGCCATCCAGGTCAACGGCTTCAAGACCCTGGATCATGAGAGCTGGAACGGCCCCCTGTTTGAGGCGGTGGGCAAGCGGATGGGCTTCACCATGGATCAGCCGGTGAACACCTTCAGCAAGGAGGCTCTGCACGCCCTGTACTACGGCACCGGGGAGGAGACCTACGATGTGGTGCGGTACTTCGGTGGAGAGAGCCATCGGCAGACCGCAAAGTTTGACGGAGTGGTGGGCATCATTGAACAGCGGATGGCTCAGGGCATGAACAACGACTACTACGAGCAGTTCGTGGAGGAGGCTTCCTGCCCCGCCTGCCATGGCAAGCGGCTCTCCCCCGCCTCCCTGGCGGTCACCGTGGGCGGGCTGAACATCGCCCAGTTCTGCGACCAGTCGGTGAAGGATGCGCTGGCCTTTATCAACGACCTCCGGCTGGATGGCAGTGAGGCTGTCATCGCCCGGGACATCCTGAAGGAGATCCGTGCCCGGCTGGGCTTCCTTGTCAGCGTGGGGCTGGAGTACCTGACCCTGTCCCGCAAGGCGGGGACGCTGTCCGGCGGGGAGGCACAGCGCATCCGGCTGGCCACCCAGATCGGTTCCTCCCTGGTGGGGGTGCTGTACATTCTGGACGAGCCGTCCATCGGCCTGCACCAGCGGGACAACGGCAAGCTGATCGCCACCCTGAAAAAGCTCCGGGATCTGGGCAACACCGTGATCGTGGTGGAGCACGACGAGGAGACCATGCGGCAGGCGGACTACCTGGTGGATGTGGGCCCCGGGGCGGGCATCCACGGTGGGCAGATCGTAGCCGCCGGGACACCGGAGGAGGTCATGCGGAATCCGGATTCCATCACCGGAGCTTACCTGTCCGGGCGCAAGCGCATCGGGATCCCGCCCCTGCGCCGGGCGGGGAACGGACATGAGCTCCGTGTGTACGGGGCGGCGGAGCACAACCTGAAGCAGGTGGATGTGCGTATTCCCCTGGGGTGCTTGGTCTGCGTCACCGGCGTGTCCGGCTCGGGAAAATCCTCCCTGGTCAACGGGATCCTGTACCCGGTGCTGGCCGCCGGGCTGAACCGGGCCACCACCTATCCCGGCACCTACGACCGACTGGAGGGCATGGAGTACCTGGACAAGGTCATTGCCATCGACCAGAGCCCCATTGGCCGGATGCCCAGCTCCAACCCGGCCACCTACACCTCCCTGTTCAACGACATCCGGGATCTGTTCGCCAAGACCCCGGAGGCCAAGGCCCGGGGCTTCCTGCCAGGCCGCTTCTCCTTCAATGTGAAAGGGGGACGGTGCGAGGCCTGCGAGGGGGATGGCGTGCGGAAGATAGAGATGCACTTTCTGCCGGATGTGTATGTCACCTGCGATGTCTGTCACGGCAAGCGGTACAACCGGGACACGCTGGAGTGCAAGTACAAGGGCAAAAGCATTGCGGATGTGCTGGACATGACGGCGGAGGAGGGATTGCACTTCTTTGACGGACTGCCCAAGATCACACGGAAGCTACAGACCCTGTGCGATGTGGGTCTGGGCTATATCAAGATCGGGCAACCGGCCACCACCCTGTCGGGGGGCGAGGCTCAGCGGGTCAAGCTGGCCACCGAGCTGGCACGCCGCAGTACCGGAAAGACCATTTACATTCTGGATGAGCCGACCACCGGCCTGCACACCGACGATGTGTCTCACCTGCTGGACATTCTCCAGCGACTGTGCGACGGGGGCAACACCGTGCTGGTCATTGAGCACAACCTGGATGTCATCAAGTGCGCCGACTATATCATCGACCTGGGGCCGGAGGGCGGAGATGGCGGCGGCACCGTGGTGGCCACCGGCACGCCGGAGGAGGTCGCCGGGTGCCCGGGGAGCTACACCGGGGCCTTCCTCAAGGACATTCTGAGGCAGCCGAAGTGAGAAACCGCCTTCCCGGGGCGAAAAAATACAGAGAGGAACCCCGGCACCGCCGGGGGAAAGGAAAACAGACATGGACATGGAAGTGATTCAGGCTCCGTATGTCAGGCCGGTGTATTCCACCGTGGAGGTGGCGGGGCTTACCGGCGCCTACACCTTTCTCCACATCACGGATATGCATGTGTGCGCCTGGCAGGATGTCAGCCCGGAGAGGCGGGAAGCCTGCCACATCCGGGAGGAGCATTTCTCCGGCGAGGGGATGACCAGCCGGGAGCGAATGCCCCACCTGTTCGCCTATGGGGAGGCCATCCGAGCTGACCGGATGCTCCTGACCGGGGACATGATCGACTTCCCCTCCCCCTCCGGCGTGGCGGCTCTGAAGGACTGCATCCGCCGCTGTACGGTGCCCTCGGTGTATGCTGTGGGGAACCACGACTGGAGCTATGCCGACGATTACATCTCCCCCTACGCCAGGGCGCACTACCTGCCCCAGCTTGAGGATATTTCCGGCGGCTGTACGGACTTCCACTATGAGGAGGTAGGGGAGCTGATTGTCGCCGCCATGGACAATGCCCTGGACAGAGTCAGCGACCGGGCCATGGAAGGCTTCTCTGCCGTGTGCCGCATGGGAAAGCCGGTCATCCTGATCATGCACATCCCCCTGACCATGGATTCCCTGCACGGGCCGACGGCGGCCATGTGGGGTCGGGACATCTGCATGGGGCCTGGCGGCGTGGGCTATGACCGGGAGGGGGAGGAGAATGTCCGCAGGCTGTATCGGATGGTGGCTCTGGAGCCGTCGCCGGTGGTGGCTGTGGTGGCCGGACATATCCACTTCGGCCATGAGGACACCCTGCCAAACGGTGTGCCTCAGCTTGTGACGGAGCTGGCCGCCAGGAATGGTGCCTGCCGGGTCATCACCGTGAAAGGGAAAGCATAAAACCGGGAGGGGACTGTTGCGCCGTGCAACAGCCCCCCTTTTTTCTGAACTTACATTTACACGCAAAAAGCCCCCAGCGTACTTCCCTTTCCCTTACTCCCCCACCCGCCGGGTCGGCTTGTGGGAGCCGACGGAGTGCACCATACCCACCAGCAGGTAGGTAGCCAGCACCGAGGAGCCGCCGCAGGACAGGAAGGGCAGAGTCAGACCCACCACAGGCAGGACGGCCAGACACATACCCACATTCTCCACCGTCTGGGCGATCAGGACAGCGGCCACGCCCACGCAGATGTAGAAGCCGGTGTCGTGGCTGGCCTGTCGCCCGATCCACAGGATGCGCAGGACCATGACGGCCAGCGTGACCAGCACCAGAAGCCCGCCCACAAAGCCGAACTTCTCGCAGATAGTGGCCAGAATGAAGTCGGTGTGAGAGGCGGCCAGATCCTCGTAGTTGCCCCCGGTGCGCAGACCCACCCCGAGCAGCCCCCCGTTCTCGATGCACTGGCGGCTCATCAGAGCCTGCCATCCCTTGTCCAGGGGATCCAGCTCAGGGTTGAAGCCCACCAAGATCCGATCCTGTTGATAGGTGTCCAGATGATCCCACAGGAAGGGGAAGGCCACCGCCCCGGCCAGGAGCACCCCGCCGAAATACCAGAGGTGCAGACCGGCGCAGAACAGGAGGATCAGCACCAGGGCTATGTATACCAGTGCCACCCCCAGATCCCCGGACAAGAGGATCAACCCCACGATCAGGAGGGCATGGCAACCCAGGAGAAGCAGGGTCCGGGGGGAATTGATGCGATCCTGCACCAGGGACAGGTGCCGGGCGAAGGTGCATATGAAGGTGATCTTGACGAACTCCGAGGGCTGGATGGCGATGTTGACCACGGGAATGTTCAGCCAACTGCGGTTGGAGGTCTCTATGTTCTCTCCGGTGGTGCCTGCCACCAGGGTCAGTGCCAGGATGCCCACCGAGAACAACAGCATGGGCAGCCACAACCTGTCCAGGATCACATGGTAGTCCAGGTTGGCCACCACGAAGGTCAGGAGGAAGCCCAGCACCGACATAGCCAACTGCATTTTCAGCTTGCGCTGGCCGAAGTTGTCCACAGCGCCCCAAATGGTCACAAGACTGATGACCATCAGCACCGTGGTGCATATCAGAAGCACCGGATCCACCCGGCGAATGGCATCCCGTATGACCCTGAACATGGCGCACACCTCCTTCCCCCGATGACCCATGCGGGTCAGGTCATTATGTAAGGAAACACTGATTGAATGAGGTGGTGGAGATTCGGTACAGATTGTTTCGTCTGCGATTGCGAAAAACGCAAGATGTACTGGATGTACATCCAGTTTTTCGGCAAGAAGCAGGCGGGAAAAGATGTGCCGAAGATATGCCGCCGAATCAATCAGCGGTTTCTAAAATCCGGGCCGGTGCACTCTCATGCAACGACCCGGTGTCTCCTCAATACTGCCGTCCCCAGACCACCATGTGCTTGGCCGGCTTGCCACAGCAAACGCACACATCCGACAGGTGCTCCTCATGGAAGGGGATGCAACGAGACTTGACGCCGCCGGTGACATCCTTCAGCTTGTCCTCGCAGGCGGTGTCACCGCACCACATGGCCTTGATGAAGCCGGGATGGTTGGCGGCGATGTCCAGGAATTCCTCGTAGGTTCTGGCCTCGAAGGTCTTCTCCCGGAGGTTCTTCTCGGCACGGGCCAGAAGCTCGGCATGCACCTGATCCAGCATGGCCTGCACCTCCTCTGTCACCTGATCCAAGGAGACCACCTTCTTCTCCCGGGTGACCCGGCTGACCAGCACACAGCTGTTGTTGGCAATATCCCGGGGGCCGATCTCCAGCCGCACCGGTACGCCCTTCATCTCGTACTGGCTGAATTTCCAGCCGGCGGAGTTCTCGGAGTCGTCCAGCTTGACCCGGAAGCGCTGAGCCAGCTCATCCCGCAGAGCACCGGCCCGCTCCAGCACGCCCTCCTTGTGCTGGGCGGCAGGGATGATGACCACCTGGATGGGAGCCACACGGGGCGGCAGGATCAGGCCGCTGTCGTCGCCGTGGGTCATGATGATGGCACCGATGGAGCGGGTGGACACGCCCCAGGAGGTCTGGTGGGGGTAGCGCACCTGGTTGTCCCGGTCAGTGAAGGTGATGTCAAAGGCTTTGGTGAAACCGGTGCCGAAGTAGTGGGAGGTGCCGCCCTGGAGGGCTACACCGTTGTGCATCATAGGCTCGATGGTGTAGGTCTCCTCCGCCCCGGCGAACTTTTCCTTTTCCGTCTTCCGCCCGGTGATGGCAGGAATAGCCAAGGTATCCCGGTAGAAGTCGGCATAGACCTGCAGCATCTGCAAGGTCTCCTGCCGGGCCTCCTCCTCGGTCTCGTGCATGGTGTGTCCCTCCTGCCACAGGAATTCGGAGGTGCGGAGGAAGGGGCGGGTGGTCTTCTCCCACCGAACCACATTGCACCATTGGTTGTACAGCTTGGGGAGGTCACGGTAGGAATGGATGATGTTCCTGTAATGCTCGCAGAACAGCGTCTCGGAGGTGGGGCGGACGATCAGCCGCTCGGAGAGCTGGTTCTGTCCGCCGATGGTCACGATGGCACATTCCGGCGCAAAGCCCTCCACATGATCCTTCTCCTTCTGCAACAGGCTTTCGGGGATGAACATGGGCATATACACATTCTCATGCCCCAGCTTCTTGAAGCGGGCATCCAGATCCTTCTGAATGTTCTCCCAGATGGCGTAGCCGTAGGGACGGATGACCATGCACCCCTTCACCCCGGAGTAGTCCACCAGCTCCGCCTTCTTGACCACATCTGTGTACCATTGGGCAAAATCCACATCCATGGATGTGATCTGCTCCACCAATTTATCTTTTGCCATACGATTCTTTCTGCCTTTCCTTTTCTCATGAACGGATGTGAAAAACATCTCTATTATATAGCATCACAGGGATTTTGTCAAGATGTTGGGCAAAAAATCAATGTGCCTGGCTTGTGTGGGGGTAACAGTTCGTTACAGTTCAGGTAAGGTACGGGAGAACGCCTGGGGGCTTCTTGAGAAGAACAGCACTGGCTCCACCGGCGATGCCGGATGTTGCCAGTGCATGAAGTTTGCCATGCGGCAAACTTCCGGCCCCAAACCCCCAAGAACTTTCAAAATGTGTATATAATCATATTCGATGTGTGGTTTAATGGTATTTTTGTTATAATTATTCCAGAAGAGCCAGCGTAACTGTCGCCCAAAATAGCAAAAACGCCTTCGCGGGGACCCCTTTCCCCGCTCTACAGTGGAAAAGGGAGCGCACGGCGGGGGGGTGAACCGCAGTCAGTTCAGGTATGTGGCCAATGTCCACTTTATCATGAAAAGGGGCGCACTTTCCGCACGCCCCTTTCTCTTTCATTCACTTCACTCTCAATGCCGCCACGGCCTCCGGGTCGGGGGTGACATAGGCTGTCCAGTTGGTGTGGTACACCACGAATCCGGGCTTGGCCCCGGGCACCTTGCGCACATTCCGGGCCAGCAGGTAGTCCACCGGCACCAAGTTCCCTCCGGCGGCCTTGGAATACTGGGCGGCGATGGCGGCGGCCTGGGTAAAGTCCTGGTCTCCCGGCTCCTGCCCGCCGGTGACCAGGATCACATGGGAACCGGGCACCCCCTTGGCGTGAAACCAGTAGTCGTTCTTCTCCGCCAGCTTGTGGGTGATGTACTCGTTCTGCACATTGTTCTTGCCGCACAGGACGGTGAACCCGCCGCTGGTGCGGAAGCGGGCGTAGGCCGGGGCCGGTTGCTTTTTGGGGGCGGTGTAGCCCTTCATCCGGGAGGCATACCCGGAGCGGTACAGCTCATCCCGGATCTCAGACAGGTCGGCGGCGGTCTCGGCGTGGGTCAGGGCATCAAAGATGGTGTAAATGTAGGTCAGCTCCTCCTGCCCCCGCTGGATCTGCTTGGTCAGCTCCACCTTGGCGTTCCGGGCCTTGGTGTACTTCTTATAGTACCGCTGGGCGTTGGCAGAGGGGGTCAGCCGCTCATCCAGGTCAATGACGGCGGTGCCGTACGCCCCGGTGTCCTCCTGCCAGTCCTCGTAGTCGGTCAGCTCCGCCCGCTTCATCCCTCGGGTCAGGGCGTACATGTTGGCGGTGATCAGGTCGCCGTACTTCCGGTAGGTGTCGGCCTTCTCGCAGTCCGCAAGCTCCGCCCCCTGGGCCTCCAGCTTCTTCTTGATGCGGGTCTCGGCATGGGTCAGAAGGCGCAGGATGTCGGCAGCCCGCTGGTGGAGTCGGGTCTCCCTGTCCCTGGTCTCAAACCAGGCATCAAGTAGCTTGCCTGCGCTGTCGAAACGACGGGCTTCCAAAGGAGCGGTGTACTGGGTCAGGGGACAGAAGGCATACTCCACCGGTTTGGAGTCCTGGCAGATCAGGGTGGGCGCATAGTCCGCCTCCCTGATGCGGCGCATGACGGCATCAAAGCCTCGCCACAGCACGCCGGCATCGGCACAGCGCACCGGGGTATCGGTGTGCCGGGTGGCCAGGAACACCATCTCCCGAGCCACCGCCGCCGATATGCCACAGTAGTGGGACAGGATGAACTTATCCAGCGGCCGGTCGGGGGTCTCCCCGGCGTACAGGGCGGCCATGGATTCCGGTGTAGCCTCCAGGGGATCCTCCTTACCCTGGGCCGGGGGAAGCTCATACAGCATCCCCGGCAGGATCTGCCGCTGGGCGCTGGTGGAGAAGTCCACGGTCTTCAGGGCGGCAATGATCCGCATCCGGCCGTCCGGGGCGTCGGGGTGGGCATCTCCGGCGAAGATCAGGTTGGAATACTTGCCCATCACCTCTGCGATCAGGTAGCGGTTGCAGGGGAAGCCCATCTCATCCCGGGTGTCAAAGGACAGCGTCACCGCCCGCTCAAAGCCCATCTGCCGGATGTCTGTCAGCTTCGCCCCGGTCAGATGCTTGCGGAGCAGCATACAGAACATGGGGGCCTGAGCCGGATTCTCTTTTGTCAGCTCGGTGAACCCGATGCGGGGGTTGGCCCCTGCATTGATCAGCAGGCGCTTTCCCCCCTCAAAGGAGCGGATCTGGAGGATCACCTCGTCTCTCTCCGGTTGCATCACCTTTTCAATTCGCCCGCCCAGTGCCACAGTACGGATCTCGTGTACCGTGCAGGCAAGCATCCCGGCATCAAACGCCATGGTAGTTCCTCCGTGTATTGGCTCTTCTCTTCTTTATCTTTTCATCTTTTCTCAACTCTCAACGGTCAGGGTCTCGCAAGGATCTTCAGGCGCACAAAAACCATCCGTTGTCGGTCATTGTGGGTAAGACTCTCACCCCTGCGCGATCCGACGGCGTCTTCTGACCACGGCCAAGGCAACCAGGGTGATCAGGGCGACCAGTGCCAGCCCGCCGCCCAGGGTGCTCTTGCATCCGGAGGAAGACTGGGAGGAGCCGGTATCGGACGCAGTTCCGCTGTCCGTTCCGGCATCGGCCTTGGTGCCTGTCTCATGGTCAGCAGTTCCGGACTCGACCGGGTCGGTGTCCACCGGGTCAGTGTCCACCGGGTCAGTGTCCACCGGGTCGGTATCTACCGGGTCGGTGTCTACCGGGTCGGTGTCTACCGGGTCGGTGTCTACCGGATCGGTGTCTACCGGATCGGTGTCTACCGGATCGGTGTCTACCGGGTCGGTGTCTGTGGGATCGGTCTCCACCGGATCCGTATCCGTAGGATCGGTCTCGGTCTCATCCGGAGCGATCTCCTGGCCGTACACCTCCAGCTCGCTGAGCTGGGACAGGTACCCGCCGGTTCCGCCGTCCACCACATCGCTGTGGCAGGTGATGTGGACACGGACATACCGTCCCTCGGTGGGTGTGATCTGCAACAGCTGATCCACCGGAGCGGTCAGGACCACATCTGTCAGGGAAGCCACATCCACCCAGTTCTTCCCATCCTCCGACACCTGTACGGTCAGGCTTTTGGGGAAACTCTTGGCTTCATTGTAGATGGTCGGCTTGAGTACCACGGTCTGGATGAGGTACTTCTCACCCAGGTCCACTGTAATGTCCACCGGGGTGTTCTGAGCCAGATTATCGTAGGGATTTGCAGACCACCCGGCATGGGTGTTCTCCTCCAGGGTGGTGTGCACCCCGTCGGTCAGGAAGGATGCGTTGAAGTAGGTAGGCTCGCTGTAGCTGGAGGTTGCGGACACAGGCCGGTTCAGCGCCAGGTTGACACCGTCCGTGGCATGGGGCTTCAGCTCTTTCATGGCCTTATTCAGGGTCGCCAGGGCACGATCCACCTGGGTCTGGGTTGCGCTCCCATCGGCTACCAGGGCACGGGCGGCATCCAGAGCCTTGTTGAAGGTATCCTTTCCGTCATCCTTGTACGCCTCCATATCCAGTGCTTCGGCGGCGGCGATGGCCTTCTTCAGATGGTAGAAATTGGTGACATCCTTCAGGGTAAAGGCAAAGCCCTCGTCCATCTGTAACAGCACGCCCTCGCCGGCCAACAGCTCCACGGTGTACACACCGTCCACAGCCGCCAGGGCCACCGGCTGACCGGTCTTGGTGCTGATGTAAGGGACAGACGTCACCTCGCTGTCCAGCGTGAAGGACACGGTGGCGGCATTCTTGTAATCCCGGTTGACCACCATACAGTACTCACGTCCAGTCTCCTTCTCCATCATTCTGCTGACGGTCAAGCTCTGCTCCAGATCCACCGGCTGGAGGTAGAAGCCGGCGGGCAGCTCCTTGAAGGAGTTCCCGAAGTTGCGGCCGGTATGGTATACCTCCCCGGCATCCAGCTTCATGAGGGTGGGACCCAGAGCTTGTACGGCGGCGTTGATCTCGCTGACCGGCTCGAACAGGTCGGTGGGGTTTCCGTCAATATCAATGATGGCCGGGCCATAGGTCTCAGCGGCGTTGGAGCGGGGTGTCTGCCAGCAGAAGTAGGAGATCTGCTTCAGGCCGTAGGCAAGATCCACCCATACCTGATACCGGATGGCATCGGCATCCGGGCGGTTGATCCAGGGCTGCCAGGACATGGACTGAATGTAGTTTGCACCCGGCACGCCCAGCTCCCGGGACAGTGCCATGTTGTAATCCAGCTGGGAGTACAACAGCTCCTCATTGCAGGCAGTGCTGGTGAAGACGTAGGAATCGTACATCACATAGTCCAGGATCCCGCCGCCGTACTTCTCCAGCTCCTGGTACAGCCCCCGGACATTGTCCGCATAGGCACCGCAGAAGTTGATGTGGGTCACGGCATAGGGCATGACGCTCTTGATCAGAGCCATGGCATGAGCAAAGGGAGCCGCCGTGCCGGGCTCATCCACGATGTAGTACCCCACCACGCCGGGAATGTGGGAGTACCGCTTGGCGAAATCCAGGATCTCCGCATCCGTCTTGGTCGGCCAGGTACTGCCGTTGAAGCCGGACTCACTGACCGTCACATCCAGTCCCCGCTCGTAGGCAAGGGCAATGGCCTTCAGGTTGTTCTCGTAGGTAATGGCTGCCGCATCCAGGGCAAAGTTCATTTCCACATTGGTGATGCCCCCGGCCTTGAGGTTGTCAAACACCGTGGGGTTGATGTCCTTCTCGAAGAAGTAGGGGATGAAGGCCACGATCTGGAAGTGATCAGACACCCGGTAGTTGTCCACCAGCACATGGCAGGTGTATACATTGCCACTGGTTTCGTCTGTCACCAGGATGTCGGTTTCCCCGCAGGCCTGCGCATGGACGGTGCCGTCCGCATCCACCGTGACTACGGTCTCATCTCCGCTTTGGTAGGTCACCACAGGGGTGGGCAGGCGTTTATCGGCGTTCAGGCAGAGCCAATCCGTCTCCCCCGGGTTCATACGCAGGGCGGTCTTGTTCAGTGTCACAGGCATCACATCCTCCCCGTCTTCATATCCGTATACCTCCATCTCGCCAAGGGCGGTCAGGCAACTGCCGGTAGCGTCCTGTACCCGTCCCTGACGGGTGATGTGCAGACGGACATACCGGGCCTGCACCGGGTCAAACTCGTAGGTGCGAGCCTGCACCGACATATTGGCCGCCAGTTGATCCCCTCCCTCTGGCACTCTGGCATCCGCCCCGGTCTCCGAGGCAACTGTCTTCCACTGCGTCCCATCCAGGGACACCTGGATCTCAAAGTCCTGGGGGAAGGTCCGGCCATAGGACCACTTCATGGGCTTGAGCACCACCTGCTCCACAGCGCAGAGCGTGCCCAGCGGGATGACCAGATCCAATGTATCATACTCTGCCAGCGGTTCATACGGGTTGGTGTGCCAGCCCAGGCGGATGTTATCTCCCTCCAGGCTCAGCCACTGCCCGTCCGTCAGGAAGGCCAGATTGTAAAAGCCCTCCGGCGGGGTATAGCTGTTCGCACATTCTGCCATCACATCCAGAGCCAGGTTGACAGACTCTCCCCGGGGTAGAAGCCCGGCAAGGGCAGTCCGGATGGCATCCTCCGCCAGACCGTAGTCCTGACTGGTGGCGTTGCCGTCCTCCAGCAGGGCACGGGCGGCGGCCACGGCATTCCGCAGGACCGTCACGGTAGAGAGGGCGTAAGCAGTCGCATCCACTTTCTCTGCCTCCCGGATGGCGGCTCGCAGGTCGTCCGCTGTCACGACCTGGACAGCACCCCATATCTCCCACTCGCCCAGGGAGGCGTTGTGCATACCGGTACCGGTGCCTTCCACATCGTCACTGCGCAGGGAAATATGGATCCGGGCGTACCGCAGGGACACCTTCTCAAAGGTGTAGACCCGGGGCTGTACCTCGGTGTCACTGGGAGCGGAGGCATCAATGTCCGATTCGGAGGCCACCGTCGTCCATGTCTCTCCGTCCGTGGACACCTGTAGCTCCAGAGCCTTGGGGAAGCCCTTTCCGTTGGCCCACTGCATGGGCTTGAGCACCATTTTGTCCGTCCAGCAGACACAACCCAGGTCAATGTCTATGTCGATGGGGGTGTCCTGACTGTTCGGGGCATTGGGGTCGCAGTTCCAGCCCAGGGTGCCGCTGGGGCCGGGATAGGTTTCCCATATGCCGTCCACCAGTTGACCTACACCGAAGAATCCCTCCGGCGGGTTGTAGCTTTCGGTGGCGGTAATGGCTTTTTTCAACGCAAGGTTGGTGTAGCCCTCCTCCTCAGCGGAGGCGGACATGGGTATGGGCAGCGCAGCCAGCATGGCCAGGGATAAGAGAGCACTGAGTAGTTTCTTGTAAATCACACTTTGCTTCATTGCTATGACCTTTCCTCTCATGATGATTGTCAGGTTCTTTCGGAAACCTGCCGGAAGTTATTATAGCACTCCCCCGGCCTTTTGTCAATACTGCCGATCATTTTCGCTATATTTCACACAGAATTTTTTGTTATTGCACAGAGTGCCGGCATCAAGGCTTCACCCCTGTCGCACACATCGTGCAGTCACACGGTCAAACGGTCAAACGGCCAAACTGTCAAACGGTCAAACGGTCAAACTGTCATGCGTCCCGGCCAAGTGTGCCGAACATAGCCGTGTCCACCTCCGCAAGGGAATCGTATACCAGCGTCGGCCGCTGATCGGCCGGGGCGTTGGGGATGTCCGCCTCCTGGGTCTCTCCGGTCAGCACCAGCACCGAGGTCACGCCGTTGCGGGTGCCCAGTGCAATGTCGGTATACAGCCGGTCGCCAAAGACGCAGATACCGTCCCGTGGCACCCCCGTCACCTCCTCTATCATCTCCACCACCTCGGCGTACGGCTTGCCCAGGAAGCGGGGTGTGATACCGGTGGAGGCGGTGATGGCGGCGGCGATGGCTCCGCTGTCCGGGATGAAGCCGGTCTCGGTAGGGCAGTTGAAGTCCGGGTGGGTACACAGGTACACCGCCCCGCCCCGGATGAGACGGCAGGCGTTGTCCAGCT
>CAMEON010000029.1 GCA_945929845.1 uncultured Clostridia bacterium
TCCCGCCTGCTTCTTGCCGAAAAACTGGATGTACATCCAGTACATCCTGCGTTTTCCGCAATCGCAGACGAAAAAATCTGCACCGAATCTGTACCACCTCATTCAATCAGCGTTTCCCTTGTATATTTTTCGGCCGTAGCCGGGAGTCGCTCAGGATCCGTAGGCCTCCAGTGCCTGTATCTCCGCCTCGGTAGCGTACCGCCATGCGCCGGAGGGCAGGTCATCCCCTAAAGTCAGGGGGCCGAAGGACACCCGGCAGAGGGAGATGATCTGATTGTGCCTGGCCTCCATCATGCGCTTGATCTGGTGGTACTTGCCCTCATGCAGGGTGATTCGCCCGCTCCGTGGCCCCTGTTCCGGAGCCGGATCCGTCTCCACCCGGCAGGGGGCGGTGGTGTAGCCGCCGATGTCAAGGCCGGCCTCCAGTGCCGCCGTGTCCTCCGCCGACAGGGGGAACTTCACCGTGAAGGTGTAGGTCTTCTCCACATGGCGGGTCGGTGCCAGCAGACGGTGCGCCAGAGGGCCGTTGTTGGTCAGCAGGACAAGGCCGGTGGTGTGTTTATCCAGCCTGCCGCAGGGGAACAGGGCCGGGCGCAGGCGGGTCATCTCTGGGGGCAACAGCTCCAGCACGGTCTTCTCTCCATGCAGGCGATCCTCCGTGGCGCTGACCACCCCGTCCGGCTTATGGAGGAGGATGTAGGTGAAGGCACGGTAGACCACCGGCTCCCCCCGGAGAATGACAGCGTCTGTCTCCGGCTCCACCGGGCTGTCCGCACGCCGGGCAGGAACTCCGTTGATGAGTACCTCCCCGCCCCGTACCGCGCGGGCTGTCTCGGTGCGGGTGGCCTTTCCGCACAGGCTCAGGTATTTGTCCAGGCGCATGATCTTCCTCCTTGCCCCTGATATGTGATGTACTCATTGTACCACACTTTCGGAATTTTGTAAATACTTTTTGGATGATTTTTCATTTCAGAGGTCATGGGTATAGGTAGTTATCATTCAGCCGGGGTACGGAAAGTACGCTGGGGGAACTTTCTGAGGAAAGTTCCCCCAGACCCCTTCAAAGACTTTCAAAACATGTCCTACTATGTTCAGAGCGTAGGCAGGTGATGTTTCATCATCTGCTTGCTGGAAAAGTCATTGTAAAAATATCAGTAAACAGCGCACCGGGCATGAATAATAAACAGTTGAAAGTCCTTGAAGGGTTCGCATCCCGTTACAGTTCACCTACTCCCCCACGGTGCGTTCCCTTTCCCACCGTAGAGCGGGGTCAGGGGCCCCCGCGAAGGCGTTTTTGCTATTTCGGACAACAGTCACGCTGGTTCCTCTGGGAAAACGATAGCAAATATATGACAGAATAACGCTTCGAATCATACACAATACCTGTTTTGAAAGTTCTTGAGGGGTGTGGGGAACTTCTTTCAAGAAGTTCCCCACCGCATCCCGTACCCCCACCTGAACTGTAACCCCGCATCCCGTCACATTCTGTGCTTTTTGCAGTCAATATCTTGACATCCGGCCTGCAATCATGGTATAATATGCTTGCCATGCGAATTCATGTGAAAGGATATGGTGCAACAGCATGAACCAGTTCATTCATACATCCAACTTCCATCAGGATCCCCACAGCCTCCATGTGGGCTGTGAAGCACCCCGGGCGTACTTCATTCCCTTTGCCGACGAGGCCACAGCCCTGACGGGGAACCGGGCGGACAGCGAGAATTTCCTGACCCTGTGTGGGGTCTGGGACTTCACCTTCTACCCCTCCCTTGATGAAGTGCCGGAATTTACCGCCCCCGGCTTTGTCCCGGATCGCACGGACAGCCTGGAGGTGCCCCGCTCCTGGCAGACCATGCTGGGTCGGGGATATGACTCCCCCAACTATGTCAATTGCGTCTACCCCTTCCCGGTGGAGCCACCCTATGTACCGGACAGGAACCCCTGCGGCCTGTACCGCCGCACCTTCACGCTTCACCCCGATACGCTGAAAAAGAAGGTGTACCTGAACTTCGAGGGGGTGGATTCCTGCTTCTACCTCTACATCAATGATATGTTCGTGGGCTACAGCCAGGTCAGCCATATGACCAGCGAGTTTGATGTCACCGACTATGTCCGTGCCGGAGAGAATCAGATCAAGGTGCTGGTGCTCAAGTGGTGCGACGGCTCCTACCTGGAGGATCAGGACAAGTTCCGCTGGTCAGGAATTTTCCGGGAGGTCTACCTGCTTCTGCGGGATCCGGTACATATCGTTGATTTTGAGGCTCACCCCACCCTCTCCCCCAACTACGCCCGGGGCGGCTGTCCCACCACCGTCACAGTGAACGGCGAGGCACTGGTGGAGTACCGCCTGCTGCGCCCCAACGGCATGCAGATCGCCTCCGGCAGTCTCTCCGTGGACGGTAGCGGCACCTTTGATTTCCTCATTGACGATCCGGAGCTGTGGTCGGACGAGTCCCCCCTCCTGTACACCCTGATCCTGCACTGCGGCAGTGAGTACATTGTCCAGCGGCTGGGCTTCAAGGATGTGCAGATCCGGGACGGCGTGCTGTACTTCAACGGCCAAAAGATCAAGCTCCGGGGCGTGAACCGGCACGACAGCCACCCGATCCTGGGTTCTGCCACCCCCATGGATCATATGGTGCAGGATCTCATGATCATGAAGCGGCACAATGTCAACGCCATCCGCACCAGCCACTACCCCAATGACCCCCGCTTCCCCGGCCTGTGCGACCTGTACGGCTTCTACCTCATTGATGAGACCGACCTGGAATGCCACGGTATGGGAGCCGTCGGCAACTGGGATGAGCTGACCGACAGCCCGGAGTGGACGGATGCGTACCTGGACAGAGTCCAGCGGATGTACGAGCGGGATAAGAACCACCCCTGCGTGCTGATGTGGTCCCTGGGCAATGAGTCCGGCATCGGGCAGAACCACCGGAAGATGAGCGAGTACCTCCATGCCCGGAACCCCAGGAACCTGGTGCACGGGGAGGATGCCTCCCGCCGCAGCTGTGACAGGCTGAACGGAGACCTCCGGGGGAAGACCGATGAAGAGATCGGTCAGGCACTGGAATGTGACTTCATTGATGTGGAGAGCCGGATGTACCCCTCTGTGGAGGAGATCCGGCAGGTGTATGTGGAACGCCATCTCTACACCAAGCCGCTGTTCCTTTGCGAATACTCCCACGCCATGGGCAACGGCCCCGGCTGTCTGAAGGACTACTGGGATCTGATCTACGCCCACGACAATCTGATGGGCGGCTGTGTCTGGGAGTTCACAGACCACTCCCTGGCCATCGGCGACCGTCCCCTTACCGATCCCCACTACACCTACGGCGGGGATTTCGGCGACTACCCCAACGATAACAACTTCTGCGTGGACGGTCTGGTATACCCCGATCGGCGTCCCCACACCGGACTGATGGAGTACAAGCAGGTCATCAAGCCCTTCCGGGTGGAATCCTTTGATGAGAAGCAGGGTGTGGCCTCCATCCGCAACCTGCGCTACTTCCGGGATCTGTCGGATCTGGACTTCATATGGACACTGGAAGCCGAGGGTGCCGTCCTGTCCAGCGGTCGGGCCGTCCTGTCCGCCGCCCCCCAGGAGACAGCCACCCTGTCTGTGCCCACGGACACACTGCCGAAGGACGGCGAGGTCTACCTGACCGTGACCGCCGTGCAGAATCGGCCTACCGCCTGGGCACCCATCGGGTATGAGGTGGGTTTCACCCAGATGAAGTTGGATCGTCCTGCTGCCCCCACGGTTTCGCTGGTGGATGCCATGAGCCGATACGCCATGCTGTCCGCCACCGACGGGCCGGATGCTGTGACAGTGACTACTGCCAACACGGTGTACACCCTGTGCAAGTCCTGCGGGCTGATCACCTCCATCCGGGACAAGGGCAAGGAGCTGTTGGCCTCCCCGATACGGCCCACCGTCTGGCGCGCCCCCACCGACAATGATATGCACATCCGCCACCAGTGGCAGGGTGCCGGGTATGACCGGACAGAGGTCAAGTGCTACCGCTGCGAGCTGACCGCCGCCGACGGGAAGACAGCCACGGTCACGGCCCGTCTCTCCCTTGGTGCGGCTCTCCTGCGACCCGTCCTCCACGCTGATGTGGTGTATACCTTCTACGCCGAGGGCGGTGTCAAGCTGGATTTCCATGTGCAGGTGCGGGAGGGACTGCCTCCCCTGCCCCGGTTCGGCGTGGAATTTCTGCTCACAGAGGGCAGTGAGTACCTGCGCTACTTCGGCCGTGGGCCGATGGAGAGCTACCGGGACAAGCGTCACGCCTCCCAGCAGGGGCTGTTCTCCTCCACCGTGACGGATCACTTTGAGCACTATGTCCGTCCCCAGGAGAACATGGCTCACACCGACACGGAGTGGATGACCGTGTCCTCCGTGGCCGGGCAGGGTCTGATGGCTGTCCACACCGGGGTGCCCTTCAGCTTCAACTGCGCCCACTTCACCCCCGCCCAGCTGACCGTCACCGGGCACGACTTTGAGCTGGTACCCATGAAGGAGACCTGTGTCAACCTGGATCTGATCCAGAACGGCATCGGGTCAAACTCCTGCGGCCCGGCTCTCCCGGCTCACCGTCAGTTCAGCGAGAAGCAATTCTCCTTCTCCGTCCGCCTGCTCCCCGTCCTGGTCAACGACACAGACCCCTTCAAGGAGTGCAGGAAGCAGTAAGATCCCATAAAAAATGCACCAGGCTGTCGCTCTTTCCGGGCGTCAGCCTGGGCTTTTTCATGCCTTCATTTCCATAAGCATTTCAGAAATTTACAGATTATTCACAGAATATACCCAACCAACTGCCTTCTTTCCCACACGATATGGATGAGCCCAGACCGTATACAACGCCTCACGGTTGTCGCTTGCAACCAACGGGATAATTTCAACCACGGGGTACTTCCATTCAACGAACGGTTGCTTGACTTTGTCCCCCGGGGCATGTATACTAAAGGTACATCAACTCGAAAGGAGCAGACCAATGGCGAAAAAGATTCGCAAACAGGCAGGCCGCCTGTACTTTTCTCAGAACGACATCATCCGACCGCTGGGCGGGTTCCTCCTGGTGGCAGGACTGGTGTGGTTCTATGTCGGATTCTCCTACGCATCCTACATCGGGCCGTGTATCATGGTGCCTGTGGGACTCGTGCTGTTCATCGTGGGCAGCTCCCGCCATATCAGCGACAACGACATGACTGGGGAGTGTGAGCATCTGCTGGAGGGCTATGACAAGGCAGTGACGGACATGGAGGACTACGACCGCATGGTGCTGAAACAGCCCGCCGATGTGGCCACCACGGCGTACAGCTTCGGCGAGGGTGCCGCCTTCTTCAAGAAGGCCAAGGCCGGAGCCGTGATCTCAGACATTCTGGTGCGCAGTCACTTCTTCTTTACCAAGGAGGCACTGCTGGTCTGTGCCCGCCGGGTGTCCCTGACGAACATGGATGTGGAGAGCGGAACCGGCTTCACCGATGTGGGCGGGCGGTTCGCCTTCGCAGACATGGGTGCCTGCCGCATAGAAGAAAACACCGGGACTGTCATCCTGACCAACAGCAAAAAGCCCGCCACCGTACATCGGTGCGAGCTGATCATCGAGGGAAAGGACGGTGCCGGAGAGCTTCTCCGCCTGCCTGTGGGCAACAACATGGACATGAGCAACCTGTGCGAGGCAGTCAACCGCCTCATCTGACAGCAATTCAGACGGAGAAGAGGGATACGGTGGGGAACTTCTTGAAAGAAGTTCCCCACACCCCTCAAGAACTTTCAAAACATGGATTGCGTATAGTCCGGAGCATCAACCTGTCATGTGATCGTTGCCGACAACCATGACAGGATCGTGCTCCGGACTTACTTGATAAATAAGCTGAAAGTTTCTGAGGGCTGTTTTCCCCATTTTCCTGCTGTCACAGCAGGTAGTACAAAGCCAGCATGATACCTCCGAGCACCAGGCAGACGAGGCCCGCGAAGAATGTCTCCTTCATCCAGGTGCGACCTTTTTGGTTCTTTGCCTCCCGGTACTCATAGAAATGATCCGGCAGATTCTTCGCCAGCGGCCGGATGAAATGGCCGAAGAACTTCCGTGTGCCGAAGGTCAGCATATCAAACTGCCCGAAGGTGGCGATCCAACTGATCCCCCCCACGCCGCCCAGTACCACACCGGGCACGGCAAAGCAGTCCGACAGGAGACCGCACAGTGCCGCCCCGCTCTCCGCCCCGACCCAATCCCGGGACAGGGCGCACAGGGCGAAGAGAGCCGCCGCCACCGTCAGGGAGACGACCCACTTCCACCAGGGCTTTCCCCCATCCGTATGATCTGACTTCTTCATTTCAGTATAGCCTGATACTTCTCAAATTCCGCCTGGTTGCAATGCACGAAGTGCCCCGGCTTGATCTCCCGCATGGAAGGCTTATCCACCGAGTAATCGTGCTCAGCCAGCGGCTTGTACTCGATCCGCTTGCGGTTCTTCTCATACTCCGGGTCCGGCAGCGGGATGGCCGACAAGAGGGAGCGGGTGTAGGGGTGAAGCGGGTTCAGGAACAGCTCGTCAGAGGGAGCCAGCTCCACCATCTTGCCGAAGTACATGACCCCGATCCGGTCGGAAAAGTACTTGACCACCGACAGGTCGTGGGCGATGAACAGGATGGTCAGACCCAGCTCCTTCCGCAGGTCGTTGAGCAGGTTGATGACCTGCGCCTGAATGGACACATCCAGGGCCGACACCGGCTCGTCGGCGATGATCATCTCCGGGCGCATGACCACAGCCCGGGCAATGCCGATACGCTGACGCTGACCGCCGGAGAATTCATGCTGATATCGGCTGGCGTGCTCTCTCACAAGACCCACCTTCTCCAGCATCTCGTACACCGCCCCGTCCAGCACCTGCCTGTTCCGCTCGCCCTGGATGATCAGTCCCTCGGAGATGATCTCCCGGACGGTCATGCGGGGGTCAAGGGAGGCGGAGGGATCCTGAAAGATCATCTGTATTTTGGTGACCAGCCGGGTCTTCCTGGCCTTCCTCATCTCATCCTTGTAGGCGGCCTGCAGGGTCGCCCTCTGAGATTCCGGTGCGTTGGCCAACAGGGGCGCATACTTCTCCTGCACCTTCTGCTGTTGCTCCTGGGCATACTCCTTGTCACAGTTCTTCTGGTCGTAACGGGCAGCTTTGATCTGCGCCCGCTGCTCGGCCACCGTCCGCCTCAGCTCTGCCCGCAGCTTCTCCTGCTCAGCGGGATCCGTGACGGTCTGGATCTTTTCCTTGTACTCCGCCCTGGCTCGCCTGATCTCATCCTTGTAGGACTTGGTACCGGCACCGATGCGTATGCCCTTGAAGTAGATATTGCCGGAGGTAATGTCGTACAGCTTGATGATGGAGCGTCCGGTGGTGGTCTTGCCGCATCCGGATTCGCCCACAAGGCCGAACACCTCCCCCTTCTTGATGTCAAAGCTCACATCGTCCACGGCCTTGGTGGAGCCGAAGTATTGGCACAGATGCTCCACCCGCAAGAGAACCTGATCCTCCTCCGTGGTCGCCGTCTCAGGTGTCGGTTGCCCGGCGGCGTATGCGGGAGCACCTGCCCCGCCCTGGGAGGTCTGCTCCTCTTGGCGATTGCTACTGTTGCAATTATTGTCCATTTTTCTGCTCCTCCCTCTTCTGCTTCATTCTGGCGATACGGTCTGTGACCGCCTTGGGGGGATCCACCTTCGGCGCATCCGGATGCAGCAACCAGGTTGCGGCGTAGTGGGTATCGCTGATCCTGAACATTGGAGGCTGACGCTCAAAGTCTATCTTCATGGCGTACTTGTTCCGGGGGGCAAAGGCATCCCCCACCGGCGGATAGATCATATTGGGCGGCGTGCCCGGAATGGCGTCCAGCTTCTCGTTGGTATCCAGATCCGGCATGGAGGACAGCAGTGCCCAGGTGTAGGGGTGTGCGGAGTGGTAGAATATATCCTCTGCCGTGCCGTACTCCACGATCTTGCCGGCGTACATGACGGCGATCCGGTCGGCCATGTTGGCCACCACACCCAGGTCGTGGGTGATGAAGATGACGGACAGATGCCGCTCCTCCTTCAGGCGGTTGATCAACTCCAGGATCTGAGACTGAATGGTCACATCCAGTGCGGTGGTCGGCTCATCGCAGATGAGGATATCCGGGTCGGCGGCCAGAGCGATGGCGATGACGATACGCTGACGCATACCGCCGGAAAACTCAAAGGGATACTGGTTATACCGCTTTCTCGGCTCGGAGATACCCACCTCCTGCATCAGCTTGATGGCTCTCTCTTTAGCCATCCGCTTGGTGACTTTGTGCACCACACCGGAGGCATTGGCTTTGAGGTAGTCCACCACGGCCACAGCGTCTGCATCGAAATCCCTGGCCTGGTGCCGCTCCAACGCACGGCTGTAGTGGTCGATGACCAGGTCTATCTGGTGGAGCATACTGCGCCTGACCGCATCCAGGTCGGTCAGTGCCGGTGCCACCACCTTCCAGTCCGGTTCCTTGCCTTTGGCCACCAGCGCATCGTACTTCTGAAGCTCCTTCTCGTAGCGATGCTGTTCCTTCGGGTTCTGCACGAGGCCGCCGAAGTACTTGTTCAGCGTGTTCTCAAGGCCAGGGCCGAAGGTGTAGGTCACGCTGTCCCGGGTGATGTCCAGCGGATCCACCGTATCCATGACCTCCTTGGTCATGATCTTCAGTGCCTTGAAACACTCCGCCTTGTCCAGCGATTGCTTTTCAAAGACCGCACGGTACTTTTTCAGGCACTCCACAGCCTCGATCTTCTCCTTGCAGGAGCGGTCAGAGGAGAATCTCAGTGCCTCCCTGGTGTCGGCCAGGAAGTCCAGCATGAACTGCTCATCCAGGTATTTCCGCATGGTGCGGTTCAGTTCCTCCACCGGCATCTGAGGGATGGGCTGACCGCTGAAAGTCACATAGTACCCCAGGGCGAAGAAGTTGGGCATGACAAAGCCGATCGCCTCATCCAGGATCGCCTTGATGCCGGTCAGCTTTTCCCGCAGGGCGGCAGAATCTGCGCCCCGCTTGACGGTAGGCACCAGCGGCCCCACCTCCTTGACAAGACCCAGGAGTATCTGGGCCTTCTCCTGCACCACATAGGTCTGCACGGAAGTCTCAGCCAGACGGCAGATGCGGCGGATGCGGAAGCTCAGATCCTTGGCCGCATTCTTTTCCAGCTCGAAGATCAGATCCTCCAGCTCGGCACTGGCCTCCGCGGCGGCTTCATGGGCTTTGTTGTAGGCCGCCTCCAGCTCCAGGTGCTTATACTCAAACTTGTCGAACCGATGGCACTTGTCTGTCAGTACACCGGCTCCTTCGCCGCAGGCTCCGGACTGGATCATAGCCTCCTGCAGGTGGGCCAGGTAGGTGTTGAAGTTGGAACGGCTCTCCTTCTGCCGGGCCTTCCCCTTGAGTATCATGGCCTCGGTGAGCTGGCGGCCGATCTTGACGATGGGGTTCAGGGAGGACATGGGATC
The DNA here is from genome assembly GCA_945929845.1 of uncultured Clostridia bacterium. Taxonomy (GTDB): domain Bacteria; phylum Bacillota; class Clostridia; order Oscillospirales; family CAG-272; genus CAMEON01. The sequence continues at coordinate 9,511 of CAMEON010000029.1, forward strand.
CTGGAAGATCATGGCGATCTTGTCGCCCCGGATCTTATGAAATTCCTCCTCGGAGATCTTCAGCAGATCCTTGCCGTCATATATGATCTCCCCGTCCTCTATGATGGCGTTCCCGGCCAGAATGCCCAGGATAGCCTTGGAGGTCACGGACTTACCGGAGCCGGACTCGCCCACGATGGCCAGCGTTTCGCCCTTTTGCAGGTCGAAATTGATCCCCCGGACAGCCTGCACCTTTCCGTCCACGGTGTGGAAGGATATGGTCAGATTTTCTACATGCAGCTTACTTTCCATCATCCTTCAGCTCCTCTCATGGTGGGATTGAATGCGTCACGCAGGCCGTTGCCGAACAGGTTGAACGAGATCATCAGCAGGGAGAAGAAAATGGCCGGGAAGAACATGGCGTGAGGTGCCGTGGTCATGGCACGCTGTCCCTGCTCCATCAGCACGCCGATGCTGGTGCCTGTAAAGGAGGACAGGTTCACGATACCCAGGTAGGTCAGGTTGGTCTCGGAGCTGATGACGCTGGGAATGACCATGGCGCAACTGGTGATAATGGTACCCAGTGCGTTGGGGAAAATATGCTTGAACATCAGCCGTCGGTCGCTGGCACCCAGGGTGCGGGCCGCCAGAATATGCTCCTGCCCCTTGAAACGGTAGAACTGTTTTCGTGTCAGAGCCGCCATACCGATCCATCCCGTCAGCACGAAGGCGAACAGGAAGGAGACCACCGGCCCCACCTTCTGTGCCAGGTGCAGCTGGAACAGGGTAGCCACCACAATGAAGGGCACCCCGGACAGGACATCGGCGATACGGTCCAGGATCATATCCACGGCTCCGCCGTAGTAGCCCTGGATGGCGCCGTACACAGCGCCAATGGTCAGGTTGATGGCAGACACAAGAAGGGCAAACAGCAGGGAGAACCGGGCACCGATACCGATGGCGCAGAACAGATCCTGCCCCAGCTCATTGGTACCGAAAATATACATGGGCGGATTGTACTCGCCGTCAGCCAACCACTGCTGGAACTGGTAGTAATTGTAGTAGCACACACGAACCGACACCGAGCCGGACTTGGCCAGGCTGTACACATAGCTGCCGTCGTCACCGGCGATCCGCAGGCTGTGGTACGCTACCTGATCCTGGGGGCCAGCCTTTTTGATGTCGGTGCAGTAGGCGGGCTTAAAGTTCCCATCCTTATCCAGAATCGGCGTTCCCTTCACATCGGAGCACTGATACCAGATGTTGGCATCCACAGCCACACTCTTGGCTTCAGATTCTGACATTTTTACATAAATGTCCTTCTGTTCCACCACCGGGTAGAGCACCTGTATCCCGGTCTCGTCCTGGAACTGCTGGATCTTATTGAAAGTATCGTAGGAGACATTCTGATTCACCACGCCGATCCGGTAGTAGGAATTGACCTTGACCTTGTAAAAGTTCTTGGCTACCATCTGCCCCCGCTCCATGACATAGGTCACCTCGGTTCCGGTGATCTCGAGCAGGGGATCCATGCCAGTCTCTTGGGCGATGCCCCGGTACTTCTGCAGATTCAGGTCGTTGGCACTGGAATAGGTCTGTGCGCCATCGAAAATGCCGATATTCAGCTTGGCCACCGACTCGATATAGGGGGCAAAGTTCCGGTACACCACATCCTTATCCTTCTTGATATTGTAGGGGGATATGACAGGTGCCAGCACGGCGAACACCACCAGCAGCCCGATGATCCAAGCCGCCACCACAGAGGACTTGTTCTTCTTGAAGCGGATCATCGCATCAGCGAAGTAGCCACGGGACTTAGTCTGTAGCTTGGTGTCCCGTATCTCCGTGTCCATCTGGGCAAATGCAAATTTCTCCGCAGGGATATGCTCGTATACCTGGTTCGCGCCATTGGTATTTTGGGAACTGTATTCGCTCTTGCCTGTTTCCATCATACACACATCCTTTCTGCGTTTTATTTCTTGGAGCCCATGCGGATACGGGGATCAATGAAGCCATAGCTGATGTCAAAGACCACCCCGGCCAGAAGGCCGATGACCGTGTAGAACACCGTCAGCAGCAGGAACATGTTGTAGTCCAGAGCGTTGATGGAATTCAGGTACAGGCCACCCACACCGGGCACACTGAATATCTTCTCAATGATCAGGGAGCCGGACATGATGCCGATGAACTCACTGAGGATGGACGGCAGAATGACCACCATGCAGTTCTTCAGTGCGTGGCGGACGGTGGCCTGCATTTTGGTCAGGCCCTTGGTGCGGGCCAGCAGCATGAAGTCATTGGTCAGCACCTCGGTCAGCTCCGCCCGGGTCACACGGGTGAAGCCGGCAATGACGCCGAAGGACAGGGACATCACGGCCGGAAGCATACTTCGGAACATGGGCCAGGTAAAGTAGTCCGTGCCGTCTTTCATCAGCAACGGGAACCAGCCCAACTTGAAGCAGAGGAAATACTGGATCAGGAACGCATATACAAAGGACGGGACCGATATGATCACCATGGTCAGGGTGGAGATGGTGTGGTCTATCCATGAATTCTTTTTCAAAGCGGCAACAATACCCAGAATGATGCCGAAGGGAATGGAAAGCACGATGGAGTACACATTGACCAGCATGGTAGCAGGCAGTTTGGACAGGAAAATATCCGCCACATTCTGCCCGAAGTATAGCTGGTCGCTGATGCCCCAGTCAAATCTTGTGAATATATTCTTCAGGAAAATGCCAAACTGGACAAGGTACGGCTTATTATAGCCAAAAGCCTCCCGCTGGGCAAGGATGACATCCGTGTGAGGATCGCCGATGGGCAACTCCTTCAGGGGCAGCATCCGTATGAGGACAAAGCAGATCAGCGTGATGATGAGCAGTGTCAGCAGCATCAGCAGGATCCTTTGTATGGCATATTTGATCGTATAACCAAGGTTTCGCATGGCTTCCTCCCTTATCTACTATCTACTATCTACGGCAGTCTTCCTGTCCCGAAGACAGGCGGCTGGCTGGGGTGCCAGCCGGGGTGGCACTACGGCTCACAGTACCGGCAAACCGTTCCGTGTAGCATACCACACAGGCAGGCACAAGGCACAGGCTCCGGTCATAACAAGATTTCGCAAAATTGGTAAAAGACACGGCGCATCGGCCGTGCCTGTACTCACCGTCCCCCGCTCCTTTCCGTAGAAGCAGTTTCCAATGGGAAAGGGATGCCGGGGTAGCGTGTATCAGACCCCACCCGGGAGCTTTCCCGGGTAGGGCTTCCGGGATTGCCGCCGTATACAGCTACAGCGGCAGTCCCGGCCAGGATCAAGGGGAAAATGCGGAATGATGCGAAAGTATGGGAAAACCCATCAATACTTCAGCTCGCCGCCCTGCTCAGACACATAGGTAGCCCAAGCGGTGTCGTCGTAGTTATACCGCATGTAGGTGATACCACCGCGGCCCAGCACAGGGTTGTAGTCCTCGACCACATAGAACACCTGCTTGGACAGCAGGAACTTGCTGCCATCCTGAAGCATGGGGATGTAGTCGTAGGTCTGCAGGATCGTAGACTCCAGTGCAGCCAGGATGGCCACACGGGTCTCCAGATCAGCCACGCCATCGCCGAAGCAGTACTCCACACCGTCCACGGTCACAGTGGAACCGTTGAGGGCATCAGACCACTGGGTCAGGGTCATGGTGACATCCTTCTTCTCGCCGTTGACCGTCACATTGATGGTCTTGCTGATGGAGGAAGCATTGAACCAGTTGGCATCATACGCCCGAGCGGGATTGACATACAGATCAGTCAGGCTGAAGGGATTCATGGCAGAACCGGTCCAACCGGCCAGCACGGTGTCAGACAGACCGTTGCGGATGTTGTCCGCCCACTGGTCGCCCAAGGGAGCAGAGGCGACGAAAGACACCTTGCCCTCGAAGGGGGTGCCGACCAGCACTTCCTCCAGCTTGCCGTTCAGGTAGTCCAGTGTCTGCTCGATGAAAGCATTCACGGTAGAGGCAGCATACTCGATCTGGATAGCCTGATCGGACTTACCGTCCTTGTCGTTATCCGTGATATAGCCCTTCTCCAGAGCCTCGTTGAAAGCCTGGGTGAACAGGGCTTTCGCGGCCTCCGGGTCATAACCGGTAATGGAATCCACAGCCTCGTCCAGGCTTGCATACTTGGACACATCCACGCTGTAGAAGTCGCACAGAGCCTGCTTGGCCTGGTCGGTGTCACGGTAGTAAGCGCAGGTCTCGGGGTCGTAGATATAGGTGCCGCCGATCAGACCGTAGGCGCCGGTACGGGAGGGAGACACACTCTGGCTCATGGCCTCCTTGTCATAGGTCACAGCGATAGCCTGGCGGAAGCTCTTCAGGGTCATAGTCTGCAGGTCATACTTGGTCTGGTCAAAGCCCTCGTTGGCTTCCCGGTTGTTGATGGCCTCGGTGTAGCCGTTGAAGATGAAGAAGAAGACAGTGTCTCCAGGGGAAGCGTAGCAGTAGTCGGAGGTCTTGTAGGTGTCATAGTCAGTTGCCTGCAGACCGTAGGTCATCAGCTGGCCCTTCTTGAACATCAGGAGGCGGGTATCAGGCTCAGCCACCTGACGGCAGTAGACAGCGGTGGTCTGATACATGGGGTACAGCTTGTCATCCTGGGGATCCACATACACATGCTTCCCATCGGTGTAGCCGAACCAGTTCTCGTTCCGCTCGAACTTCATGCTCATGTCGGCCTGGTAGTTGGTCAGCTTGTAGGGGCCGTAGCTCATGGTGGTCGCTACGCTGGTGTTGTAGGTGGAGGTCCAGGCATCGGTACCCTCGATCTGCTTCTTGCAGGATTCGTACAGATCCTCGTACACGATCCAGTTGCCGCTCAGGTTGTACAGCAGGTAGAAGCCGGACAGGGACTTAGCCAGCACCAGGGTGATCTGGTAGTCACCGGACTTGAACAGACCCACATGGCCATCGTAAGTGTAGTTGTCCTCGAAGTAGAGAGCCTCCACCCAGTAGTTGGGCAGATCGGCCTCTGTCTCGCCCCAGTTGGCGTTAGTAGTGATCACGGAAGCCAGGAGGGCGTTGTTCTCATCGGTCAGCGGGATGACGCCATCCTCATTCACCAGAGCCTTGATCTCCTCCCACTTCTCAACGCCGAAGTACTTGTCGCCATAGGTTTCCACATAGTTAAACAGCGTGTCGCCACCCAGCCAGTCAAGGCCGATGTTGGCGATGGCGATATACATCTTGTTGCCATCCGGCGTTGTGTAGACGCCATCCTCGCCCTTGGTCAGGTCGGCCAGGGTGTAGCCGTTGGTGATACCGTTGTCCAGATACTGGTTGCGGCCCTGGTAGTAGTACCGCTCGCCGTTGGCGATGCTCAGATCAGCATCAATGTAATCGGTGGCACGGTAGTTCAGCAGATCCGGATCCAGCAGCTGCTTCATGGAGTAGACATAGGTATCCGCATTGATGGGGGTACCGTCCTGCCACTTGGCGGCCGGGTTCAGGTCGATGGTGTACGCATAGCCGGAGGTAGCACTCTCAGGAATGCCATAGGGGTTGCCCTCCAGGGCCTTGATGGTCTCGGTCACATCCACAGGCTCGGATGCAGCCATCTCAGGCAGGATCACATACCCGTCGAAGGCTTCCTTCCCCTCCACAGGATGCAGAGCATCGTTGAAGTAGAAGCCGTACAGGCCGGTGGTGATATAATCCAGGGGGTAGGAGTTATCAGAATCCTCATAAACATGCGGATTCCAGTTGGTAGCCAACACAGATACGGAATCATTATAGGTAAAGTTGCCGGTGAACTTTACCAGCTCTCTCTCGGGCGTGGTCTCGGCAGCGCCGGTGCCGGTGCCGGTCTCCGTCCCGGCCGGGTTGTTCCCCTTGCAGGAAGCGAGCGGCAGGATCATGGAGAAAGCAAGAACCAACGCAAGGGCGCAAGTCAAAAACTTTTTCATCGCTTTTTTCTCCTTTTGAATAGAATGATTTAGAAATGTGCTCCGTATTCATCCCCAGGAGAACAAATGCACATCAGCCCGGCTCCGACCCCTCACGGAGCATATGTGAGCCTGTTCATCCGCACATCCGGAAAATGATATGGATTGATCCATTATAACATGATTCTCTATGCTTGTCAATAGTTTTTTTTCGGATTTTGTTGTTTTGGAGGAACTTACAATTGAAGCTGACAGGTGTCGAGGTATGTTGCTACATATACCAGTTTGGAGCGTCTTTTCCCGGTATTCCGCCTCCCGCTTTCGTCGGCAGGTGATCCGTTTTGATAAGCGGTTTTCTATTTTTTGTTTACTTATCCACTTTTCGTTAATTCAGCGCAGTCAAAAGATCCGGAACCGTCCATCGGCTCCGGATCTTTGACCGAAAAAAATGCAGACATTCGTGTAGGCAATTCATTCTTTCCGCAGAGTCTGCCCGAGGAGACACCGCACCCGATCTGCGATGGCCTGACTGTCCACACCGGCTGTGTGTCGGATTGGTTCCGGCTTCTCCTGGATGACGAAGCTGTCCTCCACAGCCAGAATATCCCACGGTCTGTAGCCTGCGGCGGTCCAGTCCGGCGTGTGGCGCAACGCCTCCGCCAGCATCATGCCGAAGCCTCCCGCCTTGATCTCCTCCTCCGCAAAGAGCACCGGCACCCTGGCAGGCAGGCAAGTGGCCACCTCGGCGGCCAGACTGTCATAGGGCTTCAGGTACTCGCAGAGAATGATCCCCAGCCGGATACCCTCTTCCTCCAGCCTGTCTGCGGCGGCCAGGGCTTCCTGCGCCATCCGGCCGTGGCAGACCACCACTGCATCCGGGATCCTGTCACTGCCGTAATTGGTGCGCACGCCGATGGTCTGGGCAGGGCCGTCCGGATAGAAGACGGCCTTGACCCGCTCATCCTCCCCGCTGTTGGGGTAGCGGATGGCGGCAGGCACGCCCCGGCGCAGAGCCGTCCTCACGGACAGCTCAAGTCCCGCAAAGGTGGCGGGGGTGTATATGGTCACGCCCGGGATACCGGAGAGAAAGGCCACATCGAAAATGCCGTGGTGGGTGGCTCCGTCGGCCTGGCTCAATCCGGCCCGGTCAATGCACATGACCACCGGCAGTCCCTGGAGGGCGATGTCATGGATGATCTGGTCATAGCCCCGCTGCATGAAGGTGGAGTAAATGGCCGTCACCGGATGGAAGCCGTCGGCGGCCAACCCCGCCGCAAAGGTCAGAGCGTGCTCCTCGGCGATGCCCACATCAAAGAACCGATCCGGCTTGGCCTCTCGGAAGGCCTCAAGTCCGGTGCCCTCGCTCATACTGGCGGTGATGGCGCACAGGCGGTCGTCCCGCTCTGATTCTGCCACCAGGATCTGCCCCAGGCGCAGGGAGAAGTTCTCCCCCGGCTGCTTCCCTGCCGGTGGCATCCCGTGATACTTCCCCGGATCCGCCTCGGCCGGGGCGTAGCCCTTGCCCTTCTTGGTCTTCAGGTGGATCACCACGCTGTCCCCGGTGGCCTTCGCCTCACGCAGAAGGCCGGCCACCGCCTCATAGTCGTTGCCGTCGGCCGGCCCCAGGTAGTACAGCCCCATGTCCTCGAAGTAATTACTCCCGTACATCATATTCTTGAAGGCCTTCTTGACATCCCGCACCCGCCGGAACAGCCAGTTCCCCACAAAGGGGATCCGCTTGATGAAGGCGGTGGTTCTCCGCTTGGTGCGGAAGTACCCCTCCTTCTGCCGCAGGCGGGCCATGTGAGTGGCGAAACGGCCGATGTTCTTGGAGATGGACATCTCATTCTCATTGATGATGATGATCAGGCGCAGGCCACGGGTCACATTGTTCAGCGCCTCGTGGATCATCCCCCCCGTGAAGGCACCGTCTCCCACCACGGCCACCGTGTAGGCATCCGATCCGGCCATCCGGTCTGCCTGGGCAAACCCCAGGGCGGCGGACAGGGAGGTGGAGCTGTGCCCCGCCCCGAAGCAGTCGTACTCGCTCTCACTGCGGCGGGTGAAGCCGGATATACCGCCCCCCTGCCGCAGAGTGCCGAACCGCTCATACCGTCCGGTCAACAGCTTGTGGACATAGCTCTGGTGCCCCACATCAAAGATGAAGTGGTCGTGGGGGCAGTCGAAGACCCGGTGCATGGCCACCGAAAGCTCCACTGCCCCCAGGTTGGAAGCCAGGTGCCCACCGTTCCGGGACACCGTGTCCACCATCACCTGCCGGATCTCCTGACACAGGGCAGGTATGTCCGCCTCCGGCAGTGCCCGCAGGTCAGCCGGAGAGCGGATGCCGGAGAGGAGGGACGGCCTGTCTGCGTCCAGCGTCCCTGCGGCACCGCCGTCAGTGCCTGCGCCGACCTCATGACGATCCTTTTTTTCACCTTCTACAGGCTTTGTACGGTCTGTCATAGGCTCCCTCCTCCTTTCATGGATCCATATCCGGCCGGGCCGGAATACAGACATTCACATCATCCTGCATTATACCACACAATTGTGAATTTTTCATGTCCTTTCCCTTTTCCCCGGTAAAATACGCAGAAAAAACAGCATGGAAAATTAACAATTACCGCTTGTATTTCCCAGCGGTATCGTATATAATGGAAGTCACCCATTCTTGTGAAAGGTTGCCATCCCATGAATAAAACGCCCCGCAAAACAGACAATAACAGTACCGGGAAAAGCCAGGATCCGCCGGACGGGAAAACCCTGGCCGTCTCGGTGCTGAGGAACACCTGCATCTGGTTCACCGTCCTCAGCCTCTGCATCCTGCTTGTCACCCTGCTTTCGTCTACCATAGATGACACCTCTTCCTCCGCCTACCTCCGGGTGTCCCGCTTCCTGTTGCTCCTGCCCTTCGCCTTCTGCGCCGCCCTGGCCGGGGAGGTGCGCCGCTCCGCCCTGCCCGCCGTCGCCCGGGGCATCCTGCACCCGCTGATCAGTCTGAGTGGCTTCATCCTGTTCGTGTACCTGCCTGTCAATCTGGAGCAGGCACACACACCGGCCAAGACCCTGCTCTGGATCCTGGCCGTCCTGGTCGTCTACCTGGTCGGGTTCTTCATCTACCTGGGCGTCCGGCGCACAAGGAACCGCAAAAAGGCCGCAGATACCCCCTATCAGAGCCAATTCCGCCCCCGCCAGTGACTTACCTACCCTGCCATTTGTCATCTGCCATATCTGCCATCTGCCATCTGCCATCATTTCGGGAGGTTTATACCATGAGCGCACATTCACATAGAAATACCCCTACCCCGTTTCCCTCTCTGACCATCCGCCGGATGGATAAAATGATCCGGTGGTCTTTGCCTGTCATTGCCTTTCTGCTTCTTGTCCTTCTGGTGTCCCTGATCGCCCTGGGCTGTCAGAGCATGAACGCCGGCGGTGGCAAGGAGACAGGCACCGGAGCGGAGACAGCCGTCGGCACCTCTCCTGTCGCCAATGACCCTCCGGCCGGAGGTGATGTGGTTCTGCCCCAGACCGCCGATGCCGGTATGGCGTACCAGGACAAGCTGACCTTTGTGGGGGATTCCCTGACTGCCCACCTGGCCAGCCGTGGGGTGCTCTCCGGCGGGACAAACACCACCCAGGTGTGGCGCACCACCACCAACATGCTCAATCTCAACTCCGAGATCACCTCTGCCCGCATTGTCCTGCCCGGCACCGGCGAGTCCGTGACCATCGCCCAGGCCGCCGCGAAAGTCCAGCCGCCCATTCTCATCATCACTCTGGGCACCGACTGGGGGGTCTCCTACCTCAACGAGACAGACTTCAAGGCCTGCTATGGGGATCTTGTCCGGGCGGTGAAAGAGGCTTCCCCCACCACCACGGTGATCCTGCAATCCATCTTCCCTGTGACCGCCGGGTGCAAGGTGTTGACCAACGAGAAGATAGACCAGGCCAACACCTGGGTCAAGGCGGTGGCCGCCGAGACCGGCTGTCGGTACCTGGACACCCAGTCCGTGCTGAAGGACGGGAACAACTGCCTGAAGGCTGAATACTGCGCCTCTACCGACGGCATCCACCTGACCGCCGAGGCGTACCAGGTGATCCTGTCCTACATCCGCACCCATGCCGTCCAGTAAGCGGACGAGACGCTCTTGCCCCACTGCAAAAGCAGGGGATAATGATCCCCTGCCTCTCAAGAAAGGATGAAAAATATGTCTGACCGATCTGTCACCCGGCACCGCCGCTTCGCCGCCCCCGGCCTTCTTCTGCTGGCCGTGCTGACCGTTTCCCTGCTCTTCAGTGCCTGCGGGAAGTCCTATCGCAACGACCTGACCGCCCAGGATGTGGCCAACTCCGTGCTCTCCGCCCTGCCTGCCGGAGAGGGTCGCCATGTGGCTGGGCAGGGCTATGTGTCCTCCTCCTCCTTCGGGGAGAAGTACACCGACCTGCGAGAGAAGACCGATGGCTATGTCATCTACCTGTCGGATGCCTCCGACACCAACATCGACGAGATCGGGGTGTTCCATGTGGTGGAGTCCGGGGATGTCAGCGGTCTGAAGAAAATCCTGGAGGAGTATGTCAAGGCTCAACAACTGCGCCTGAAGGATCTGCTGGAAAGCTATAATCCCGATGAGCTGCCCAAGCTGGACAACGCCCAGGTGACTGTGTGCGGGAACTACATCCTGTACACCATCCTGTCGGACAGCGACACAGCCACCGCCAAGGAGGCCTTTGCCAAGGCATTGAAGGCGGCAACGGAGTGAGGGCAGAGGCCCGGATACCGAACACTTTACACAGCCCAATCATCATAAAAGCTGACGCACGATGCGCCAGCTTTTTTTCATATTTGCCTGTTTGCCTGTCCTTTGCCTGTCACGCCTGGGTCATGGTCTTGCCGGTTCCGTCGGTGGAGAAGGTGACAGTCCCGTCATAGGTGTAGTACCGTCCGGCACCCACAGCCTTCATGCGGGTGACCAACGCCCCCGACAGGGATGCTTCGCTGTCGGTGCAGACCACGCAGTACCGGGGCAACAGGGAGCCGATGGCGGCCAGGATAGCCTTGTCATCCGACCGACCGTGGTGGGGGATCTTGATCACATCGTAGGCGGTGAAGCCCCGGGCGGTACACAGGGGGAGGAACTCCGCCATCCGATCCTGCTCGGCATCGCCGGTCAGAAGCAGGCGTACCGACCCGAAGGTGATGGAGGTGATCAGGGAGTAGTTGTTCTCCTCGTTGACATCGTTGTCCTCGTCCGAACCGATGGCCTGCCCCGGCGCATAGTCCGCCATTGCCGTGGCGTTGATCCACACCTGCCCGTACCCCAGATCCAGCTCCGCATCCGTGGCGTACAGCCGGTGTACCTGGGTGCCGCAACTGGGGGAGGAGAGCTGTTCCATCAGCTTGCGGTAGAGACTGGAGGCCCGCACATAGTCCGGCATATAGACCTCTCTGACCGTGTAGTCAGTCAGCACCTGCCAAGCGGTTCCGATGTGGTCGTTATCATAGTGGGTGAGGATCAGGTAGTCAATGGTGGTGATGCCGTACCCGTCCAGCCGCTCCCGGAGCGTGCCGTAGTCATCGGTCTCCCCCGTATCCACCAGGAGCACCTTGTCGTCCATGCGGATCAGGATGCAATCCGAGGCACCGGTCTTCAGAAAGTCCACATACATCCTGTGCGGGGCATTCTCGTAAGGGTCTGTACCGCCAATGACAGCCACCGGTTCGGTAGGCTCCTCCGTGACCGGGGGGAGTGTGATCAAGCCACCCGGGCCGGCATCGCTTCCCTCAACCAAAGCCAGCGTCTCCCCCGCTGTACCGATGGTTCCGTTCGGGTTGAGCACCTGGTCGGAACAGCCGGAAAGAAGGCTCGCCGCACATACGCATATAAGAAGGAGAAGAAAGAGACGAGAACAGCCTCCCCCGCTCCGTTCCGACCTCCGCATATTTCTCATATCACAACCGCCTTTGCAGGATTCATGTACCGCAGTGTACAGACTCTCGTCCGACTTTCGTCCGACTGTCGTCCGACTTTCGTCCGACATCCGTCCACAGACGGGTACAGTATACCATAAAAATGTGGCTGGTATACGGATATTTCGTGAATTTTTTCAAAAGGGTCCCGTTGCTCAGGGTTCATCCCCCTCCGACACCATCCGGGCAGCCTCCCGTATCTGCTCATAGGTATACCCCAGGCGGGTAAGCCCGGCGATCATTCGTTGCCGCTCCTGTCTATCTGCGGGTACCTGACCGTACTTTTTGCGGATCAGGGTGGCACAGTTGGCGATATAGTCCGTCGCCTCCGGATTCTCCGGGTCGGACAGTGCCTCCATGGCCGCCTGTACAGCCGCCTCCTCATATCCCTGGCCCATCAGATCCTGACGGATCCGCCGGGGACCCCACAGCTTCCGGGCACCCTGCTCCGCCCGTCGCTCGGCGGCTGACTCCTCCCGGAGGAAGCCCTTCTCCTTCAGATAGGCGGCCGCACCGGCGGCGGTCTCCCTGTCTGCCCCCCGGACGGTCAGCTTCCACACCATGCGCCGCACCGAAAGGTCTCCGTAACCCAACAGCTCCATCCCCTTGCGGATGGCACGGCACAACTGCCCGGCCTCCGTCAGTCGGGTGGCCTCCTCTGCTGGGACGGGACCGACGGACAGCCCCATTCCGGCATACTGCTCCGCTGTCAGCGGGATCCTCTGCCGCAATCGCTGTCCCCCGGCGGTGTTTCCCTCCAGCGTGACCAGCAGGTACTCCCCCGACAGGGCGGGCTCTATGCCCGTGATGACCGTATCGTCCACCCACACCGTCGGTGTGGGTGCCGTTTTCGGCGTCCCATCGGCTCCGGCGGCTTTGGCTTTGGATGTCTTGGATGTCCTGCCTCCCACTGATGTCTCAGGGGCAGGAATATCCTTCCTTCCTGATGCCCCCGATGCCGCCCTGCCCCGTTTTCTGCCTGTGGCTCCGGCTCCACTCCTATGATCCGAGCCTGCCCCGGTAAGCTCCACCAGCCGTCTGGAGCGAAGTGGCTCCCCGGCGGCTGACCCTTCGTCATCTCCGCAGAACAAGTCGGAAGTTTCCTCCTCTGACCGATCCTCCGGCAGAGCATAGGTATCGTACCGACCGTACAGCGTCTTTTGCTTCTTCGGTCTTCTGTCTGTCTCTTTCACGGCACTATGTATCTATCGGACATGGGCGGTGAGCAACGGGGTTTCACTCCCCATCGCTGTCACTGTCGCCAGCACTGTCGCCCTTGACGGTGCGGATGTCGAACCCATCCTCGTCATCCAGGCCGTCCTCGTCATCCTCGTCCAGCTCATACTCCTTGGCGGCCAGCAGGTCGGTCTCCTGGCTGGCGGCCCGCACCTTCTCCTCCAGCTCGTTCAGGAAGGCGGGATCCTCCTCGATCATCTTGCGGATGGTATCCTTCCCCTGACCCAACCGTTCGCCGCCGTAGGAGAACCAGGAGCCGCTCTTCTTGATGATCTCCAGGTTGATGGCAAAGTCCAGCACCTCGCTGGCTCGGGAGATGCCCTGCCCGTACAGGATGTCAAACTCCGCCACCCGGAAGGGAGGTGCCACCTTGTTCTTGACGATCTTACAGCGGACATGGTTGCCGTACACCTCGTTGCCGTGCTTGAGCTGCTCGGTGCGGCGGACATCGATCCGCACCGAGGCGTAGAACTTCAGTGCCCGGCCACCGGGGGTGGTCTCCGGGTTGCCGTACAGCACGCCCACCTTCTCCCGGAGCTGGTTGATGAAGATCACCACAGCCTGGCTCTTGGAAATAACAGCCGACAGCTTCCGCATAGCCTGGGACATCAGCCGGGCCTGCATACCCACCGTGGTTGCCCCCATGTCCCCCTCGATCTCCTGACGGGGTACCAGGGCGGCTACCGAGTCCACCACCACCACATCAATGGCTCCGGAACGCACCAGCGACTCACAAATGGACAGGGCATCCTCGCCGCAGTCCGGCTGAGATACCAGCAGGTTGTCGGTGTCCACGCCCAGTGCCTTGGCGTATACCGGATCCAGGGCGTGCTCGGCGTCAATGAAGGCGGCCTCGCCGCCCGACTTCTGCACCTCCGCCACGATGTGCAGGGCGACGGTGGTCTTACCGGAGGATTCCGGCCCGAAGATCTCGATGATCCGTCCCCGGGGTACGCCGCCGATGCCCAACGCCAGATCCAGGGACAGGGAACCTGTGTGGATGGCCTGCACAGTCATATGCTGGTTCTGTCCCAGCTTCATGATGGCTCCCTCGCCGAAGTCCTTTTCGATCTGTTTCATGGCGGTCTTGAGGGCTTTTTGCTTCTCCTCCCTGTCCGCGTCATAGGAGACCATGGGTGTCAGGGGCTTCTTGCTCTGCTTTGCCGACATATCCGTTACCGTACCTTTCCGTGCGTTGTCCGGCGGTATCGCCGGGAATTCTTATCTTGGCTCTATTATACCCTCTTTGGCGGCATTTGTCAAGGGGATTTTGAAATATTTTATTCCATTTTCGGAAATTTTAATTTCATTTCATGTATTCGGTCTCCATTCCTCTTCTCTTTTTGGCATTTTGAATGCAAGCAAGGGGCTGTCGCTCAGCGACGGCCCCTCTCATTATGGGAACATCAGGGTATGCGGCGGGGAGAAAGATCCAGCCCGCCCCGGCAGTCTGTCCCAAGCGGGAAAGGCATCATGCCCGACCCGCTGCCTGCTTTTCCAGCGCGCCCTCCGGTCGGCCGGCGTCATCTGAGGTAATGGCACGAGCCCGTCCTCTGCCCCCGGGCAAGTTGACGGCATCCTTCATTTCCGCTGTCTCCTTGGCGTGCTTGTTCACCTCGTCCGCCTCCTTGAAGGTAGGAACCACCGCCTTCATGGCATTCCGTATCACCACGGACTCCAGCTCATCCTTGCTCTGCTCATCCTTGCTCTGCTCCACCGCCTGCCGCAGGATAGCCAGCTTCTCCTCCACCTCCCGGCGGGTCGGTGCCGTCTCCCTGGCGACGGAGATCTTCTCCTTCTTTTCGGCTTCCTGACCCTTGTACAGGGTCTCCTCATACTCCTTCTCGCCGGGGCGCAGGCCGATCTCCTGAATGGCAATATCCCTGCCCGGTACCTTGCCCATCATCCAGATCAGCCGCTCGGCCAGGCTCCATATCTTCACCGGGTTGCCCATGTTCAGCACATACAGCTCACCCCGTTCGGCCAACGCCCCGGCCTGCATCACAAGCTGGCTGGCCTCCGGTATGGTCATGAAGTAGCGCACGATATCCTTGCTGGTCACTGTCACCGGGCCGCCGGACTGGATCTGCTCCTGGAACAGGGGGATCACCGAGCCATGGGAGCCAAGCACATTGCCAAAGCGCACCGCCGTAAAAACGGTGGCCGAATCCCGGCGGCACTGGATGACCATCTCGCACATCCGCTTGGATGCGCCCATCACATTGGTGGGATTGACTGCCTTGTCCGTAGAGATCAGGACAAACCGCTTCACCCCATACTTCTCGGCCATGTTGGCCGTGTTGTAGGTACCGAACACATTGTTCTTGATGGCCTCGCAGTTGCTGTGCTCCATCAGGGGCACATGCTTATGGGCGGCGGCATGGAATACAACATCCGGCCTGTACCGGTTGAACACCGCAGACAGCCTGTCCACATCCCGCACAGAGCCGATCTCCACCGCAAGGTTCAGTGCCTGGCCGTACTTCTTGGTCAGCTCCATCTGCACCTCGTAGGCGTTGTTCTCATATATGTCAAAGATAATGATCTGCTTCGGCTGACATGCCGCCAGCTGACGGCACAGCTCACTGCCGATGGATCCGCCGCCGCCCGTGACCAGCACCACCTGCCCCCGGTAGTAGTCCTGCATCCTCTGCAGCTCCTCGCCCTCCGCCAAAAGGGACGGCCTGCCCAACAGGGCGGTATAATCCCTCTCTGTCAGGTGACGCACCATACCGATCGGTGCCGTCTCTCCGTGCATCTTCACCACACAGCCGGGGACTGCGTACTTCTCGCACAGCTTATCCAGCGCATCCGCCGTCAGGCCGGTGGGGGTGAGTACGATCTCCTCGATGTTCAGCCGTCTGATCTGCTTCTCCGCATCGTCCTCACTGAAAACGGGCAGATCCGCTACCCGGGATCCTACCTTATCGGTATTCTTTTCAAAGAAACACACGGGTACACGCCTGGATGTCTTGTCCTGCCGCATATTGTCAGCCAGGAGTGCGCCCAACTGCCCGGCACCTACGATGCCGACACGGATGAGGCCATCCTGATCCTGTTGATGCTTCCCGCTGGAGAATTCCCGCCGGACACCGCCGACCCGGCAACTCAACTGATAGGCAAACCGACCCATCAGCGTCACCATGGCGAAAATAGCGAAAATGGAGATCGTCATCAGCAGGCCCAGATGTCCCCCCTCCACCCGACCATACAGGCCGAAACGGGTGATCAGGTAGGAAACGATGCCGCTACAGAAATCCGAAACCATCATGTCCCGATAGGCACTGATATTGGGGTACCGCCAGATATTCAGGTACACCCGGGCGATCAGACGGCTACCCATGACACAGATCAACTGCACCAGTGCGCAGGGCCAGTAGGAGATCACCGTCCCCACGACCTTTTCTACGGTGGGGTTCCAGGTGTTCCACGCCGAGAAGGAAACGCACAAAATGAAAGTCCCGAGGAAGCAGACCGCATCGATCAGGAAGAGCCAGACCCGGCGGTTCTTCAGCAGGTGATGACATCCGCACGAAGTGCCGGCTCCGGAACCGTCATTGCCCTTTGGCCCTTCCCGGTCAGATCCGGCCACCCCACTTTGTACCGGATCCGTTTCCTTTGTGTTGGTATTCTTTTTGTTGTTGCTGTTATTCTCGTCTGCCACTGATCTTTCCTCCGGATGTTATATAGTAATAGTTGCATACATGGTGTCATCATGATTCATCATCGCAGCATACACCGCCGCAGATGACCTGCTCAATCGCCTGTCCGTCCTCGTCCAGAATCAGCAGGTCAGCACGCTTACCGACCTCCAGGGAGCCGACCTCCCCCTCCAGCCCCACCTCCCGGGCGGGAGCCATGGTAGCGGCATACACCGCCTCCTCAAAGGAAACGCCGGCGAAGGCGCACAGATTCTTAACCCCGTCAAACAGGGACAGGGTACTGCCCGCAATGGCTCCGTCATGGGTGCGAGCCTTCCCGTCCTTCACCGTCACCGGCATCCCGGCGATGGTATACTCCCCGTCGGCGCACCCGGTAGCCTCCATGGAGTCAGTAATCAGCACCAGCCGATCCCCCTTCAGGCGGGTGGCCAGCGCCACCATCTCCGGAGCAATGTGGAAACCGTCGCAGATCAACTCGCAGGACACATCCGGGGAAAGCAACCCAGCGCAGACCGCTCCACCCTCCCGATGGTGCAGCGGAAGCATGGCATTGAACAGGTGTGTCATAGCCGTAGCGCCCCGGGACAGGGCATCCATGGCCTGGGCGTAGGTCGCCGCCGTGTGGCCCAGACCCACCGTCGCCCCCAGGGACAGGGCACGAGCCAGGAAGGAGCCGTCTCCATCCAGCTCCAGTGCCGCCGTCACATGGCGGGCACCCGGTATCTCCTCCAGCAGTCCGGCCAACTCCTCGGCGCACAGGGGAGCCAACAGCTCCGGCGCATGAGCGCCCCGCTTCGCCGGGTTCAGATACCGGCCTTCCAGGTGTATTCCAGCGAAATGGGCCATCTGACCTGGGTGTTGACCCTCTGTGGCGGCCACCGCACCGATGCGGCGGATGGCGGCGTGCAGTTCCTCCAAGGGAGCCGAAGCCAGGGTAGGCAACAGGGTGGTGACACCACTGCGGAGGTAGCTTCCGGACATGGCCACCAGCCTGTCCGTATCGGCGGAGACAAAATCCCCCCCGGCCCGGCCGTGAGTGTGCACATCCACAAGGCCGGGGATGACCCGCCGCCCGGCGGCATCGTATACAGAAGCCCCACCCGTCTGTGCAAGAGGGGCATTCTCTGTCACGGCAGAGATACGCCCCCCCTCCAGAAGAATATCTCCCGGGGTAAAGGCCCGGGTCGCTGTGCGATATATATTGGCATTCGTGATCAGCAACGACATATGTATGACCATACCTTTCCGACCGACAGAGCGGGTGCGACAAAAGTCTCCCATCTGCTCCTTATTGTAACATATCCCTCATCTTTTTGCAATAAGTTTCACGAAAAATTATTGCTGGAAATAACTTATTTTTTTGTATGATTTCGGTTATTCCGAAGTGCCGGTATCCGGTCTCACGAATCCGAACGGTCGGAGTGACTGCGGCTATCACAAGGTACCTGAACTGTAGTTACAGTTCACCTACCCCCGCCGTGCGCTCCCTTTTCTGCTGTAGAGCGGGGAAAGGGGTCCCCGCGAAGGCGTTTTTGCTATTTCGGGTATCAGTAACGCTGGCTCCTCAGAAATAATAATGACAAAAATACCATCAAACGACGCATCGAACATGAATTTATACACATTTTGAAAGTTCTTGGGGGTCTGGGTTCAGAAGTTTGCCGTATGGCAAACTTCATGCAATTGCACTGCGTACAGTGCAATTGCTGTTCTTATCAAGCAGCCCCCAGGCGTTTTTCCGTACCCCACCTGAACTGTAACGAACTGTAACCGGCCTGCAACAGAAAAAGCACGGCAAGATGAAAAAAACTCTTGACAGCCGGTTGGTTTTGTGATACAATATACCTGTTCTTTCGCCGGAATGATGGAATTGGCAGACGTGCTGGACTCAAAATCCAGTGGTAGCGATACCGTGCG